>JAUSJX010000028.1 GCA_030647435.1 Candidatus Rokuibacteriota bacterium | reverse complement strand
GGCGGTGACGCTGCGGCCGGGGCTGCTGGCGACGACGATCGGGGTAGAGGACGCGAGCAAGCAGTTCAGCCTGACGAACGCGGAGCTGAGCAACGTGACGACGACCGGGGTGCTGACGGTCGGGAGCACCACGAACACCGGCGGGATCACGATCGGGACGGACGCCCTCGTGAACCAGAGCACGGCGCTGACGTTCCTGAGCGCGGGGAACATCGTGTTGAACGCCAACGGGCTGACGGACGCCGGGGCGGTGACGCTGACGACCTCGGGGGCCGGGGCGATCACCACGAACGGTCCGCTGGCGACGACGGGCAATCGGAACATCAACCTCACCACCACGAATGCCCCGATCACCACCAACGGGACGATCACGGCGGCGGGCTCGGGGACGGTGGTGCTGACGGCGAGGGGCGCGGTGAACGGCATTCTCACGATCAACAATGCGATCACCTCCGGCTCCGGTGCGATCACGCTGACGGCCGCCGATGTCAACATCAACGCGCCGTTGAGCAGCACCGGCGCCCTGACGTTGCAGCCCGTCACGGCCAGCCAGGACATCGGCATCGCTGGTGGCGCGGGGACCTTCAGCCTGGACAGCGGCGACATCGCCAACCTGACGGACGGCTTCAGCAGCATCACGATTGGGCGGTCCGACGGAAGCGGTGTCATCACGGTCGACGCGGTGACCTTCAAGGACCCGGCGACCATCCGGGCTCCCTCGGGGCGGATTGTCGTGGCCGGGCCGATCACGGGCACAGACAACGCCTCGATCTTTCTGGATAGCAGCCGATCCGTTGGGCAGCAGATAGCCCTGAACGCGGGGATCACGACAGCGGGTCAGCTCATCTCGCTGGACAACGTTGTGTTGGGCGCCGATGTGACGCTGGACACCACGAATGCCGGAGCGTCCCCTGCAGGAGCGAACATCACGTTCAGAAACACCACGATCGATGCGGACTCGGCGGCGAACAGTCGCGCGCTGACGCTGACGGCAGGGACGGGCGGCGCCGTCACCTTGCCTGGCGCAGTGGGGGGGACGCAGGCGCTGGGCGCCCTGACGGTGTCGAGCTCGAGCGCGGTGACCGTGGCGGCGGTGACGACGAGCGGCAACATCAGCCTGACGACGGGCGGGACGCTCACGGTTGCCGGGCCCATTGCGAGCGGCACCGGCGCGATCGACCTGACGGGATCGAGCATCGTCCAGAACGCGAACGTGAGCACCGCGGGCACGGGGACGATCACGGCGACGGCGACGACCGGGCCCATCACGATGGCTGATGGGACGACGTCCAGCACCACCCCGGGCACGGGGGATATCAACTATACCGCGGCCGGCACCATCACCCTGGCCACGCTGTCGGCCGGTGGGGCCGCCGGAGTGAATTCGACGGGAGGCTCGATCCTGGACGGCAACGTCGCCCCGCTCAACGTTGCGACGGGGGCCGGCGCCACGCTTCAGGCCGGAGGCGGAATCATCGGCACGCTGGCCGCGCCCATCGACGTGCAGGTGACCAACCTGGCCAACGTGAACGCCACCGGCCAGGTCGCCGGAGTGTCGATCGTCATCAACGGGACGACAGGGGACAACACCCTGCACTTCCCGTTCACGGTGCCCGGCCGGATTTCTTTCAACGGGGTCCTTCTGAATCCGCTACCCTCGCCCCCGAACGTCCCCCCTGGCGCGCTTCTCGAACCAATCCAGGGGCTGATCGTGACCCTCCAGGGGTCCGGCCCGGGGGCTGTCGCCGTGAAGTTGGCCCCGTCCGCCTCCGTGATGCTCTCCGCCTGTGAGACCAGCACGGCCTCCGGCGACGACAAACTCCTGGCCTTCTGCCCGCCCGATTCCGAGCCGGTGGAGACTTCACCCTAGGCCGTCAACAGGGCGCTGCTCCCCGGTTCTGAGTCCGCTCGGCCTCTCGGTTTGAGCTAGTCGGAGCCGCTCCCCAAGTCTGGTCCGGGCTTCGGCCCAACAGCGACGCCACATACGCCGACGGTACCAGATCGGCCAAAGAAGAATGTGCCCTCGCTTCGTTGTAGTCGCGTCGCCAATCCTCCAGGGTTCCACGGGCCTCGTCAAGATCCCCACACATCGGCACCCGGTGTCCGGTCCCGGGCCCGGCTTCGATACCGATGGCTGCTCCGGGGCCATCCCAAGGCCCGGCACACTTGGCGCTCGCTGAACCGATAGCACGTGACCACGGAATGCACGTGCGCGCGGCGGCGGGCCGCGGCGCGGGCTGGGCGCCTACTAATGAGCCTTGCAGAATAAGTTAGTATATGTCAAAGGTACGATGCCATGGTGAAACATGGTCACCAAGTCGCGGCGCGATTTTGCTGCGTTGGAAAGGCGGCGGTTGCAGGCCGCACGCCTGTTCGCCCAGGGGAAGACGCAGGGCGCCGTCGCGCGCGCGTTGGGGGTGACGACCGCGGCGGTGAATCACTGGCACCAGACGTGGCGCGCGAAGGGCGTGCGCGGCCTCAAGGCAGCGGGCCGCGCGGGACGGAAGCCCAAGCTCGACGCGAAGCAACTGGCGAAGGTCGATCGTGCCCTGCGGGCGGGCCCAGGGGCGCACGGGTTCAGCACCGAACTGTGGACGTTGCCGCGTGTGGCGGCGGTGATCCAGCGGTTGACGGGCGTGCGGCATCATCCCAGTCATGTCGGCCGCCTGCTCCAGCAACTCAACTGGTCGCTGCCACGGCCGGGGCGCCGCGCGCGCGAGCGCGACGAGGTGGCGATCGAACGATGGAAGACGGGGCGCTCTGGGCGCAGCTAAAAAAAACGCCCGGCGCCGACGCGCCTGGCTCGTCTTCGAGGACGAGAGTGGTGTCTCCCAACAGCCCGCGGTCCGGCGCACCTGGGCGCCCTGGGGTGAAACGCCGATCCTGAGTCACACGGGGGCGAGCTGGAAACGGCTGTCGATTGCCGGGGCCCTCGCATTTCGCTGGGACGGCCGTCGCACGCGCTTCTTCTTCCAAACACGGCCAGGTACCTACACGGACCTGGCCCTCATCACGTTTCTGCGCGCGCTACGCCGGCACTTTCGGCGGCAATGCGTGATGCTCATCTGGGACGGCCTGGGGGCGCACAAGAGTCGGCGGATGCGCGCGTACCTGGCCGCCCAGCGCGGCTGGCTCGCGGTGGAACGGCTGCCGGCCTACGCGCCTGACTTGAATCCCGTCGAACCGCTGTGGGGCAACGTCAAGAGCCAGGAGATGGCGAGCGTCTGCGCCCCGGACCTCGCCGCCTTGCGCCCACCGTTGCGCGCCGGCTTGACCCGTGTCCGGTGTCGGCCGATGTTGGCATTGGGCTTCTTGCGCCACGCCGGCTTGGCGTTCTGACGTGACCACTAATATATTACGCACGGCTCCTTAGTGGTAGGCGCCCTCGAAGTGGTGCTTGAACTCGTGGAGCAGGACGTGGTGGTTAGCGGTGGAGACGATCATCTTGTCGGCCGGCACATAGCAGCCGTAAATGCGCACGGTCGTCGGGACCTTGGCACCCCGGAGCTTGCAGATCAGCTCGACATCGGGCTGGGGCCGGATCAGCACGGTGATCGGCCCGACCTTATACGTGTCGCCGTCAAGGAGGGCCTGCCCCGTGCTCAGGTACCCCCCCTGGGTCGCGCACCCCGACAGCGCGAGCGCCAGGACGAAGGCTGCGGCAAGTCGACTCAGACCGCTGTGCCGCGGCCGCTCGAGTTGGGTGCTGGGTGGAGCCGCAACCGTGTTGTCCATCGCAACCCTTGATAGAGCAAGCCGTGTGCCGCCACCCCAACCGGGCACGCCTCGGAGCCTCGCTCGATCCACTCCGCCATCATTTCATCCATTTACGAGACAGGCCCGCCCGTGGCCCTGGCTGCGTCGAGCCGGGATCTTGGGGCTTCGCTATAGGGAGCGAGCCCGGGCTCGTGCGCGGCCACCATAGTGCCCCATGAGCAACATTTTTGGCGCTTCCGGCTTTGGTGTGGGTGAAAGAGGCGGCCTGACGGCGGCGGGCTGATAGGGTGGGCGCGGACCCCTTCCCGGAGGAACGCGCGATGACCGACAGCCAGACGCTGTATGCCACCCTGCTCGGAGTGACCGAGCCGTGGGGCGTGGAACTGGTGGAGATGAAGCAGGACGTGGGCGAGGTGCATGTGACGGTGGCGCTGCCGAAGGGCGAACGCTGGGTGTGCCCGGAGTGCCTGGCGGCAGCGCCGATCCACGACCATCAGAAGCGCACCTGGCGGCATCTCGACACCTGCCAGTTCAAGACCTTCGTGCACGCGCGGGTGCCGCGGCTGCACTGCCCGACGCACGGGATCAAGCAGCTGCGGGTGGCGTGGGCGGAGTCGCGGTCGCGGTTCACGGCGTTGTTCGAAGCGCTGGCGATCGACTGGCTGAGGCACGCGAGCGTGAAGGCGGTGGCGCAGCAGATGCGGATCACGTGGGACGAGGCGGACGGGATCATGGGCCGCGCGGTGCAGCGCGGACTCGCCCGGCGCACGCTCGAGGCGCCACGCTACGCGGGGGTGGACGAGACGTCGTTCCAGAAGTGGCACACGTACGTGACGGTGGTGAGCGACCTCGAGCGCGGGTGCGTGCTCCACGTCGCGGACGATCGCGATCAGGCGGCGCTGGATGAATTCTGGACGCGCCTGACCGCCGAGCAGCGCGCGGGCGTCGAGGCGGTGGCGATGGACATGTGGGAGCCCTACGTCCGCTCGACGCAGACCCACCTGCCGGGTGCCGAGGAGAAGATCGTGTTCGACAAGTTCCACGTCGCACAGCATCTGGGCAAGGCTGTGGACGAGGTGCGACGGCAGGAGCATCGCGCGCGGATGGCGGAGGGCGACCCGATCCTCAAGGGGACGAAGTACGACTGGCTGAGGAACCCCGAGGGGCGGAGCTGGTCGCAGGCGCGGGCATTCAATCTGCTGCGCGAGATCGTGACCCGCGTCGGCCGAGCGTGGGCGCTGAAGGAGGCGGCGATGGCGCTGTGGGAGATGCGCTACCCGGGGGCCGCCGATCGCAACTTCGCCGCCTGGTACCGCTGGGCGCGACGCAGCCGGCTCGAACCGATGCGGCGCGTGGCGGCGATGATCAAGCGCCACTGGGCGAACATCCGGACCTACTTCGAGCATCGCATCACCAATGCCGGCGCCGAGTCGATGAACGCCAGGATCCAGAGGGTGAAGTCCCGTGCGTGCGGCTTCCGCAACCGCGAGCGGTTCCGCAACGCGATCTACTTCCACTGCGGCGGGCTCGACCTCTATCCGGCAACCGCCCGCGCGACCGCATGATTACAGCCACACCATTCCCGGAAGACCCACATTTTTTTCTGGTGGGATCCCAATTAGCCGGGATTTCCGATATGGACTCATTCTTTTCTTCCTCCTCTGCTGCTATGCGAGCCGCACGCCCTCCAATTAGCCAGTCTGCCCAATCGAAATAGGTGACAAGGGATCTGTAGCTAGTAACCTCTCCCATGAACAAGTTCCGACCTCAATCCTGCGAGGGTGATCATGGGGAAGGCGGCGGCCAAGTAGGAGAAGCCTCGGCAGGTAAAGGCCCGACTCCGGCGCATCCTGCGCAGGCCGTGATCCGGGGCTCGGCGCGCTTCAACCGCCACCGCGACCCGATCGTGGCCCTGCCGCGCGAGCCGGGGATCGCGTCGCTGCTGTTCCGCTCGCTCTTCCGCTGAGGGCCCGGCGTCAGGGCCGGGAGCGGGCCGGCGCCAGTGCCTCCATGACCTCGACGGCCCGCTCCACCAGAACGCGAACGTCAGCACCGGAGGCACGGGCAGCGTGACGGCCACGGCGACCGCGGGCGGCATCACCATGGCCGACGGCACCGTCACGACCGCCGCGGGCACGGGCGCCGTCAGCTACCAGGCGCCGGGCGCCATCACACTGGGGCTCCTCTCCGCTCCCGGCGGCGCTGTCACGGTCAACTCCACCGGAGGCTCGATCCTGGACGGCAACACGGCCGCCCTGAACATCCTGGCGGGGACCGGGGCCACGCTGACCGCAGGCAACGTCATCGGCACGCTCGCGGCGCCGATCGACGTCGACGTGGGCGGCCTGATCAACGTGAACGCCGCGGGCTCGATCTTCAACCCGCCCGGACCCGCCATCGGCACCTCGATCAACCCGGCGGGGGTCGATGCGGACAAGACGCTGCACTTCCCGCTGACGGTGCCGGGGCAGATCTTCTGGAACGGTGTGCTGCTCTGGCCGCTGGCCCCGCCGGTGCCTGGTGGCGCCGCCGCTGCCCGCAGGCTGCGCTCCAGCAAGCCGAGCCCGCCTGCAGGCAGCCGCTCGGCGCGACCGGGCTGATCATCGACCCCCCGGCAACGTCCTCTGCCGCCCGGCCCCCACGCCCTCCGAGCGCGAGTAGGGCGCCTAGCGGCCGGGCGCGAGCGCCTCCATGACCTCGAGCGCGCGCTCGAGGGTGACGCCGCGCGGGTCGAAGTTGGCCTCGAGAAAGAGCTCGCTGAGCCCCGCCTCGGCATAGCGGTCCACGTCTTCGCGGATCTCGTCGAGCGTGCCCCAGAGCGGCCTGCGCTCCTTGCCCTGCGGGCTCGCGTGGAGCTGAAAGCTGCCGCGCGAGACGATCTGGAGCGACGCCGGGTCCCGTCCCTCCTTCTCGGCCGCGGCCTTGATCTCGGCTACGAGCGGCGCCACCTGCTGGAGCGGCACGTTGCCGCCGTTGAAGCCGTCGCAGGCGACGGCGCGCCGGATGACGGCCGGCCCGTAGCCGCCGATGGTGATGGGCGGGTGCGGGCGCTGGACGGGCTTGGGCTCCACTCTCGAGCGCGGCACCCGGTAGAACTCGCCGCTGAACTCGACGGGGTCTTGCGTCCAGATCGCCTTGAGGCAGCGGAGAAACTCGTCGGCGCGGCGGCCGCGGTCCTTGTAGGGCACGCCGACAGCCTCGTACTCGTCCATGGACCAGCCGATGCCCAGGCCCACGTCGAGCCGCCCCCGCGAGAGCACGTCGAGAGTCGCGAGCTGCTTGGCCAGCATCACGGGCGTGTAGTACGGCATGATCAGCACGCTCGTGCCGAGCCTGATGCGCGAGGTGACGCCCGCCACGAAGGCCAGCGAGACGAGCGGGTCCATCACGAGCTCGAAGGCCTTGGGCCAGGGCTCTCCCGGCAGGGGCGGGTAGTCGTTCTGGGGCCGGATCGCGTAGAGGAGGCGCTGGAAGACCCAGAGCGAGTGATAGCCGAGCGCCTCGGCGCGCTGCGCGATCAGCACCTGGTTGTCCGGCGTGGCCCACGGCCCCGCCATCGGCAATGAGAATCCGAGCTTCATGCGGTCGGTCTCCCGTCAGCGAAGGTCGCGGAAGAAGGCGCGGAGGTCGTCCACCAGGGCCCGGGGCTCCTCGAGCGCGGCGAAGTGCCCGCCTGCGGGCATGACGGTCCAGCGGCGGATGTTGTAGACGCGTTCCGCCCACGAGCGGGGCGGCCGCACGATCTCCTTCGGAAAGGCGGCGTAGGCTGTCGGCACCTCGACGCGCTGGCCGTCGCCGATGGGCGACGGCGAATGATAGCGGGCGTAGTAGGGCCAGAAGGACGAGTTGATCGCCCCCGTGACCCAGTAGAGCGTGATGTTGGTCAGGAGCTCGTCCTTGGTAAACCGGCGCTCGACGTCGCCGCCGCAGTCGCTCCACGCCCTGAACTTCTCGACGATCCAGGCGGCCAGGCCAGCTGGCGAGTCAGTGAGACCGAACGCCAGCGTCTGGGGCTTCGTGCCCTGGATCCACTGGTAGCCCGTCTCCTCGCGGAGCCACGCCCCGAGATCGTCGATATATGCGCGCTCCTCCGGCGTGGGGTCCTTCGGGCGGGGGAGGTCGCGGCGCAGCGACAGGAGGTTGACGTGGATGCCGGCCAGCCGCTCCGGATATGCGACGCCGAGCCGGGAGGTGATGAAGCCGCCCCAGTCGCCGCCCTGGGCGGCGAAGCGGCGGTAGCCGAGGACATCCGTCATCAGAGTCGCGAAGGCGTCGGCGATCTCCGTCACGCCGAAGCGCGGCTGGCCCGGCGCGAAGGAGAAGCCGTAGCCCGGCAGTGACGGCGCGACCACGGTGAAGGCGTCACGCGCATCACCGCCGAAGCGCGCCGGGTCGGTGAGCATCGGGATGATCTTGTGGAACTCCCAGATCGACCCAGGCCAGCCGTGCGAGAGCAAGAGGGGCAGGGGCGCGGGCCCCCGTCCCTCCTCGTGCCCGCGTCCCTCCTCGTGGATGAAGTGGAGATCGATCCCCGCCACGGGCGCCGTGAACTGGCGGAATCCGTTGAGGAGCGCCTCGTGCTTCCTCCAGTCGTAGCGCTCCCGCCAGTAGCCGCAGAGCTCCTTCATGTACGCGAGGTCGGCGCCGTAGGCCCACGGAGCGCCCGGCGCCTGGTCGGGCCAGCGAGTGCGCGCGAGCCGCTCCCGCAGGTCGTCGAGCACGGCCTGCGGCACGGCGATCCTGAACGGGGTCGGCGCCATCAGAAGACGGGCTTTTCGACGTAGGCGCCGAAGACGCTCCGCAGGCGGGCCACGATTTCCCCGAGCGTCGCACGGGCGTTCACGGCCTCGATCGTGACGGGCATCAGGTTGGCGCCGGGATTCTTTGCCTCGGCCTCGAGCCTGTCGAGCAGCGCCGCGACCTTGGCGCCGTCGCGGCGGCGCCGGACCTCTTGGAGCCGCGCGACCTGGCGCGCCTCGACGGCCGCGTCCACCTTGTGGATGGGCACCGGCACGGGCGCGGCCGGCTCGACGAAGCGGTTGACGCCGATCAGGGGCTGGTCGCCCGAGGCGCGGCGCCGGGCGGTGTCGTAGGCGGAGTCCGCGATCTCACGCTGGAAGTAGCCTTCCTCGACGGCCTTGATGGTGCCGCCGAGCGCGTCCACCTTGGCGAGGATGTCGAAGACGCGGCGCTCGATCTCGTTCGTCAGCGCCTCGACATAGTACGAGCCGCCCAGGGGGTCGATGACGACGGCCACGCGGCTCTCCTCGGCGATGATCTGCTGGGTGCGGAGCGCCAGCTTCATCGCCTCTTCGGAGGGGATGGCGTAGGCTTCGTCGAGACCGTTGGTGTGCAGCGACTGCGCCCCGCCGAGCACCGCGGAGAGCGCCTGGAGCGCCGTGCGGACGACGTTGTTCATCGGCTGGGCCCGGGTCAGGGTCGCGGCCGCCGTCTGGCAGTGGAAGCGCAGCCGCATGGACTCGGGCTTCCGCGCGCCGAAGCGGTCTTTCATGATCCGCGCGTAGATGCGTCGCGCGGCGCGGAATTTCGCGATCTCCTCGAAGAAGTCGTTCTGCGCCACGAAGTAGAAGGCCAGCCGCGGCGCGAACTCGTCCACCGCGACGCCCGCGCGGGTCACCTCTTCGACGTAGGCGATGGCGTTGGCCATGGTGAACGCGACCTCCTGGACGGACGTCGCCCCCGCCTCGGAGATGTGATAGCCGCTGATGTTGATCGGGTTGTAGCGCGCCATGTGGCGGGCCGACCACACGATCATGTCGCGCATGATGCGCATGGACGGGCGGATCGGGAAGATCCACTCTTTCTGGGCGATGTACTCCTTGAGGATGTCGGCCTGGACGGTACCCGAGAGGTGATTCAGGTCGCAGCCGCGACTCTGCGCCAGCGCGACGTACATCGCGAGCAGGATCCAGGCCGTCGGGTTGATGGTCATGGACACGGAGATCTTCTCGAGGTCCACGCCCGCGAAGAGGGCTAGGACGTCGTCGAGCGTGTCCACGGCGACGCCCTCGCGCCCGACCTCGCCCAGCGAGCGCGGGTCGTCGGAGTCGTAGCCCATGAGGGTCGGCATGTCGAAGTCCACGCTGAGCCCCGTCTGGCCCTGCTCGATGAGGTAGCGGAAGCGGCCGTTGGTGTCCTCGCCCGTGCCGAAGCCCGCGATCTGCCGCATGGTCCAGAGCCGCCCGCGGTACATCGTGGGATACGGCCCGCGCGTGTACGGGTACTGCCCCGGCAGCCCGAGGTCCTCCTGGCGGAGATCCTTGACGTCCTCGGCCGTGTAGACGCGCTTGAGCGGCAGGCCGGACAGCGTCCGGTACTCCGCGCGCGACTCCGGCTGGCGGTCGAGGAAGGCGCGCAGCTCGCCGGCCTCCCACGCCGCGCGCAGCGCGGCGGCCCGGGCGATCTCGTCGCGATCGAACATCTAGGCCTCCCTCCTCTCGAGCGCGTGCCGGTAGAGGTCGCGGTCGTCGACGACCCGACGCGCCTTGAACTCCGTCCGGGGCAGGGTGCCATGGGGAACCAGCTCGACGACGGGATGGACGCCGAGGCGCGCCCTCAGGCGCTCGCGCATGAGCGCGCGAAGCGCGTCGAGCCTTGCGACGTCGCCGAAGCCGGCCGCGGCTTCGGCCCGCACGAGAAGCTCGTCCATCGCCTCGCGGCGCGACACGATCACCTGGAACTCGCCCCCGAATCCGTCGATGGCGCGGAGCGTGTCCTCGATGGCGCTCGGGTAGACGTTCTCGCCGCGGACGGTGATCATGTCGTCGAAGCGGCCGTAGAGCCCGTCCGGGAGGCGCGGGTAGGTGCGCCCGCACGGACATGGCGCATCCGTCCAGCGCGTGCGGTCGCCCGAGACGAGGCGGATCATGGGCTGCGACGTGCGCTCGAGGTGCGTGTAGACCGGCGTGCCCTCTTCGCCGTAGGGAACCGGCTCGTACGTTTCGGGATCGCAGACCTCTGTGTAGACCACGTCCTGCCAGAGGTGCATGCCGGTACGGTGCCGGCACTCACCGTTGGTCATCCATGGTGTCATCTCGGCCATGCTGCCCATGTCCACGCAGATGCCGCCGAAGGTGTCCTCGATGAGCCGCCTCGTGGCGGGAATGCCCGCGCCGGGCTCGCCGGAGAAGAAGAGGATGCGGAAGCCGAGACTCCTGGGGTCGATGCCCTCGCGCCGCGCCGTCTCGGCGAAGTGCAGCGCGTACGAGGGCGTGCCGTAGAACGCGCTCGGCCGAAGGTCGCGAGCCCAGCCGACGGCCGCCAGGGTCTGCCCCGCCGCGCCGGCACCGAATGGGAAGGCCGTGGCGCCGAGCCGCTCCACGCCTGCGAGCGCTCCCCACGAACCCATGTACAGGCTGAAGAAGGAGCAGATCAGCACGCGGTCGTCCTGGCGGATCCCGGCGCCCCAGAGGATGCGGGCATGCGCCTCCCCGACGCGCGCCCAGTCATCCCGGCCGATGCCGAAGACGGTGGGCCGCCCGGTGGTGCCGCTCGTGCCGTGAATGCGCGCGACGTCACCCGTCTCGATGCCGAGGTAATCGCCGAAGGGCGGGTGCGCGGCCTGGGCTAGGCGAAGCTCCGCCTTCTGGACCACGGGGAATCGCCTCAAGTCCTCGAGACTCTTGAGGCTCGCGGGCGACACGCCGGCCTCCTGCCACTTGCGCCGATAGAACGGGCAACGCTCCCAGGCGTACGCGATCTGCCCGCGGAGCTTGGCGAGGATCAGCTCGTCGCGGGCGGCGGCAGGAGCACACTCGATCTCGGGAAGCCAGCACGGCTCGTCGGGCCGCGGCGCGTACCCGGAATCGTAGCGGGGCGGCCAGACCGCGAGGTCGATGCCGCGCGCGTGCCGGAGGGCTTCCAGGTCGAGAGCGCGCATGACGATCCCGGCGGATCAGCCGGCCGGCCGGGAGGCCGCGAGCCCGCGGACTCGCGCGACAACCTCGTCGGGCGGCGTGTCCTGGAGGATGACGTCGGCCACGCCCATAGCGCGGAGCGCCGGCACGTCCTCGTCGGGGACGACGCCGCCGACCACGAGCCGGACGTCGTCGGCTCGGGCCTGGCGCATCAGCTCGACGATCCTTGGGACGAGGGTCATGTGGGCGCCCGAGAGCAGGCTGATGCCGAGGACGTCCACGTCTTCCTGGACCGCGGCGGCCACGACCTCCTCGGGCGTCCTGTGGAGGCCGGTGTAGATCACTTCCATGCCGGCGTCCCGCAGGCAGCGCGCCACGACCTTGGCGCCGCGGTCATGGCCGTCGAGCCCGACCTTTGCGATCAATACGCGAATGGGTCTGCCGGACATGGGAGGGTGGACGCCGTCGAGGGGGAGCGCAGCTACACGCGCGAGGGCCGGGTGGTGCCCACGTCCTCCGCGCGCTGGATCACCGGCCCGGCGGCCGCGCTGACGGCAGCCTCGGAGACGGGGCCGTTGCCGTTGGCCGGCGGGCTCGCGAGCGGCGCGGTCTGATCGATATTCCGCGGCGGCGTATCGAGGACCTCGCGGACCTTGAGCGCCAGCGCGTCCGGTGTGAAGGGCTTGGAGAGGAAGGCTATGCCCGCGCCCAACACGCCGTGGCGCACGATGGCGTCGTCGGTGTAGCCGGACATGTACAGCACATGCATCTCGGGGCGCAGGGGCTGGAGCCGCTGGGCGAGCTCGCGGCCGCTCATCTGCGGCATCACGACGTCGGTGACCATGAGGTGGATGGGGCCCCGGTGGCGCTCGCTGATCTCGAGGGCCTCGACGCCGTGGCGCGCCTCGAGGACGTTGTAGCCGTTCATCTCGAGGATCTCGCGGACCACCGCGCGGACGCGGAGCGCGTCCTCGACGAGGAGGATGGTCTCGGCGCGCTGAGGCACCACCTCGGACACGATGGCGGGCTCGAGGGGCGCCGCCGCGGCCCGGACTGGCTCGGGCTGGACTCGCGCGGGCGGTGCGGCGGCCGGGGCGGGACGGACTGTAGGTGGCGCGGCGGGCGCCGACGCCTCGACCTGCGGCAGGTAGATTCGGAACGTCGTGCCGCGTCCCACCTCGGTCTCGACCGTGACCGAGCCGCCGCTCTGCTCCACGATGCCGTACACCGTGGAGAGCCCGAGGCCCGTGCCCTTGCCGGGCTCCTTCGTCGTGAAGAACGGCTCGAAGAGGTGCGCCTGGGTACTGGCGTCCATGCCGGTGCCGCTGTCGCTGACCTCGAGGAGCACGTGCGGCCCCGCCGGCGGGCTCGCGGCGCCCGGGAGCGGCGGCGCCTCACCGGTGCGGACGTTGGCGGTGCGGATCATCAGCCGCCCGCCGTCCTGCATGGCGTCGCGGGCATTGACCGCCAGGTTCATGATGACCTGCTCGATCTGGCCCGGGTCGGCCTTGACGCGCCCGAGTGCGGCCTCGGGCACCGTCACCAGGTTGATGGTCTCGCCGATCAGCCGCTGGAGCATGGTCTGCATGCCCGCCACGATACCGTTCAGGTCGAGCACCTTGGGCGCCAGCACCTGCTTGCGGCTGAAGGCGAGCAGCTGGCGCGTGAGCGTCGCGGCCTGGTCGGCGGCCTCGCGGATGCCTTCCGCGTTCTTGCGCAGCGGGTGGTTCGGCGGCAGGCGCCGCAGGATCAGGTCGCCGTCGCCGCGGATGACCATCAGCAGGTTGTTGAAGTCGTGCGCGATGCCGCCCGCGAGCTTGCCGACCGCGTCCATCTTCTGGGCCTGCCGCAGCTGGTCCTCACTCGTCCGCAGGGCCTCGTCGGCGCGCTTGAGATCCGTCAGGTCGACCGTAAGGCCCCGGAGCTGCCCCGCGTTCCCCGGCATGTCGGGCACGACGTGGACGATGTCGCGCAGCCAGACGATCTCGCCCGTGGCCGTCAGCGCGCGGTACTCGAGCTCGTGGTCCTCGCCGCGGGCCAGCGCGGCGCGGCACTTGGCCATGACCTTGACCCGGTCCTCCGGGTGGATGCGCTTGCTGAAGAAGTCCGGCTCGTCGAGCCAGCGGTCGGGCGGGAAGCCGAAGACCGTCTGGGCGCGCTGGCTCACGAACGAGAAGCGGAGCGTGGCCGCATCCGCCTCCCACACGATGGCGTCGAGACCCTGCACGAGGTCCTGGAAGCGCTGCTCGGATTCCTTGCGCGCCGTCTGCAGGCGCTCCTCCTCGGAGAGGTCCTCGACGATGAGCAGCAGGCGCGCCTCCTCCTGCTCTTCGATGCGGATGCTCGTGATCGTGACCCGGACGCGGCGGGTCTCCTCACGGTGGAGGAGATGGAACTCGAACGGGAGATCGGGCTGCGCCGTGCCCGACTGCATCACCTCGCGCGCCCGGCGCACGAGGCCCTCGGCGCGAACGAGGTCCTCGAGGCCGCGCCCCATGACTTCGTCGCGGCGCAGGAAGAAGGACTCGAGGAAGGAGCGGTTTGCCGAGAGCACCCGCAGGTCGGCCGAGAGGAGCAAAAGCCCCGAGGGCACCGAGGCGACGATCTTCTCCGCGTAGCCCTTCAGGTTGAAGATGGCGCGCTCCTGCTTCATCTGGTCGCGCAGGAGCGACGCGCGCTGGCCCTGGCGCCACAAGCTCAGCAGCAGGCCCCCGAGCGCCAACGTGAGGAATGCCGCGCCGAAGCCCGCCAGCTTGCCCGCTTGGTAGAAGTCGGCCAGCGCTTCCTCGCGGTCCACCTTGAGCACGAGGCCCCAGCCGGCAGGCGCGATCCAGTGGGTGGCCGCGAAGACGGGCGCCGCGCGGTAGTCGAACATCTCGCCGAAAGTATTGCGACCCTCGGCCGCTCGCTTGGCCAGCGGTACGAGCGTCTCCAGCGAGCGGTCCACGGCGGACCAGCCCGCCGAATCGCCCTTGAGCGGGGAGATGTAGGTGGGCTTGGGCCCGTCCGCCCGGAAGAGCAGGGTCTCGCCGGTCTTGGTCGGCACGGTCTCGTCGTTCAGGAGCGGGAAGAGCCGCGCCTCGGGCTGCATCGCGAGCGCGACCACGCCCATGACGGGCCGCGAAGCGTCTGACCCGCCTTCGGCGAAGACCGGCACGCTCATGAGCAGGAGCTTGCGCGTGGGCTCGTCGGAGAGGTCGACGCGCATCGTGCGGGTCCGGGCCGCGAGGACGGCGGACTCGCTGCTTTCGCGGCCGAGCTCGGCGGCGCCCGTCGAGCGGGCGAGGACACGCCCCTGGACGTCCATGAGCGTGATGCCGGCGTAGCCGTACGCCGCGGCGACGCGGTCGAGCTGCGGCACGATCTGGCTGCGGACGTCGCCCCCACGGCCGCCATCGAGCATGAGCGCGCGCACGGCGGGCGACGAGGCGAGCACGTCGGCGTCGGCATGGCGCGCGAAGAACCAGTCCGAGACGAGGCGCGCGCGCCCCTCGGCGATGTTCGTGACGCGCGCCTGCCAGTTGGCGAGCACGGTCTGCCGCTCGTTTTCGATCTGGTACCAGATGAACGTCGAGATGAGCGCGGTGCCGAAGAGGAAGGCCGCAAGGTAGCCCCAGGGGAAGCGCTCCTGGGCGCGGCTGCGCGCAGGCCGCATCCCTCGCGGAGTTTTCACCGCTTGGGCGGGCAGCTGGGTGAGGTCACGGCGGCTGTTCATGCGCGCAGCTCCCAAATGGTCTCTGCTCTCGGAGCTCCCGAATATTAATGGATACTCCGTCCGATCAGGTTACGAGAGTTTGAGCCTTGGGGCAAGGTTTATGCCCCGAGGCAACGCAGGGCGTCATGTCATCCTGCGGACAGCGCTACCGACAAGGAAAGCCCCAATGCGGCCAGGGAGTTAGACTTGGTCGCGGCGCATGAACTCGTTGGGGTTCGGGCTACGCCGGATCCGGCCGACGGCCTAGCGCGCGACCCGCATCGTGCGGTATTGTTTCGGACATGCCCACCATCGATGCGACCCGGCTCGAGAGCACCGCGACCCGCATCTTCGAAGGACTCGGCGCGCCCCCCGGGGACGCCGCGTGGATCGCTCACCTTCTCGTCCTCGCCAACCTACGTGGTCACGACTCCCACGGCGTCATCCGCATCCCGCAGTACGCCCAGGCCGTGAAGACGGGCGGGATCGATCCGACGTCGCCGGTGACCGTCGTCGCCGAGACGCCGGTGACCGCCCGTCTCGATGGCGGCCGCGGTTTCGGCCAGGTCGTCGCGCGGCGCGGGATGGAGCTCTGCATCGCGAAGGCCAAGGCCGCCGGACTCGCCGCCGTCGGGCTCTCGCGCACGACCCATGTCGGGCGCCTGGCGGACTACGCCGAGATGGCCGCCGCGCAGGGACTGGTCGGCATGCTCTGGGTCAATGCCGTCCACGGGCTCAACGTGGCGCCGTGGGGCGGCGCTGCGCGGCGGCTCGGCACCAACCCGCACGCCATCGGCATCCCGGGCGCGGGCGGGCCCGCCATGGTGCTGGACTTCGCCACGAGCGTGGTCGCCGAGGGCAAGATGCGCGTGAAGAAAAACCGCAAGCAGCAGGCCCCGCCGGGCTGGTTCATCGACGCCGAGGGACGCTCCGCAACCGATCCCGAGATCTTCTACGGCGATCCGGTGGGCTCGCTGCTCACGGCGGGCGAGCACAAGGGCTACGGGCTCTCGCTCGCCGTTGAGATCCTGGGCGGCATCCTCTCGGGCACGGGGCCCGCGGGCCCGGGCCCCGGCCTCTTCGCCAACGGCACGCTCATGATCTGCCTCGACGTGGAGCGCTTCGTGCCGCTGCCCGAGTTCCACAAGCAGGTTGCCGGATTGTTCGATTTCGTCAAGTCGGCGCCGCTCGCGCAGGGCTCAAAGGAGATCCTGATCCCGGGTGAGCCTGAGGCGCGGCTCGAGGCCGAGCGGCGCCGCGACGGCGTCCTCGTCGAGGACGAGACCTGGAACCAGATCGAGCGCGTCGCGGCCGAGCTCGGCGTCAGCTAGGACGATACGCCGGGTGGGGCAGGGGGCCCTCCCCGCGGACCACGCTGACTCGCATACCGCTGTTTCCTCTCGTAAGGGGCCACGAGACTCGGGTCTTCGCCTTCGGCAGCGCGCAGAAGATACGGGTCCACAGGGAGGGCCCCCTGCCCCACCCGGCTCCCGCGAGTGGACAATCGTCGGCACAGCACATCAGTGCCCCGAATCTGAGGTTCTTTCACGCAGCGGAGGAGGGCGGGGGTGGGGGGTGCCCTCCCGGGACCACGCTGACTCGCATCCCGTTGTGCCCTCTCGCATGGAGCCACGAGATTTCGCTCTTCTGCTTCGGCAGCGCGCAGAAGATACGGGTCCCGGGAGGGCACCCCCCACCCCCGCCCTCCTCCGCTGCGTGAAAGAACC
>JAUSJX010000027.1 GCA_030647435.1 Candidatus Rokuibacteriota bacterium | reverse complement strand
CGACGGACGCCGCCGCCTGGGGCAAGAGCCTCGTGGCGCGCCAAACCGAGGGGCGCCTGGAGCTCGCGCTGACCGCCCTTTGAAGGAGGCACAGGATGAAGGTCGAGACGCAGCTACCGCTCGGCAAGCTGGATCCGGGGCTGCGCGGCGCGCCCAAGCTGGATCTGGCGTCGGTGCGCGACGGCGCCCGCGAGATCGAGGCGCTCGGGTTTGACGGGTTCGTGACGGGCGAGATCAAGACAGATCCGTTCATCCCGCTCGCGCTGGCGGCGACCACGACGGAGCGGATCGACCTGACCACGGCGGTGGCGATCGCGTTTCCGCGAAGCCCGACGATCACCGCGATGATGGCCTGGGACCTCCAGACGCTGTGCCGCGGGCGGTTCATCCTGGGTCTCGGCACCCAGGTCAAGGGGCACATCGAGCGGCGCTACGGCATCGGGTGGGCGCCGCCGGTCCCGCGCCTGCGCGAGTACATCCGCGCGCTCCGGGCGATTTGGGACTGCTGGCAGCGCGGGACCCCGCTCGACGTGCGCGGCACGTACTACAACCTCTCCGTCATGGTCCCGCTCTTCAACCCGGGACCGATCGAGCATCCGCACGTCCCGATCCACGCGGCCGCGATCAACAAGCACATCTGCCGGCTCGCAGGGGAAACCTGCGAAGGGATCCGGCCGCACCCGATCACGACGCGGAAGTTCATAACGGAGGTCATGCTGCCGCACGTCGAGGCGGGCGCCCGGAGCGCCGGGCGGACGCTCGAGGGCTTCGAGGTGGCGATCAGCCCGCTCGTCGCCGTCGGGGACGACGAGCGCGAGCGCGCGGACCGGTTGAGAGACGTCCGCGCCCGCATCGCCTTCTACGCTTCGACCCGCACGTACCGCGCGGTGTTCGAGACCCACGGGTGGGAAGGACTGGTCGAGGAGCTCCACGGGCTCTCGGTCCAGCAGCGGTGGGAGGAGATGCCCGGCCACGTCTCCGACGAGATGATCGAGGAGATCGCCATCGTCGGCAGCTGGGACGACGTCGCGCAGAAGATCCTCCGGCGCTACGGCGACTTCGCGACGCGGATCGAGTTCAGCCTCCCGGTCCGGAAGCCCGGCGACGCCGAGCGGCTTCGCCGCGTCATCGGAGAGCTGCAGGCGCCCACGCGCCGATGACGTCGGGCGGCGCTGCGCCGCTCCTCCGGCGTGTCACCCCCGCGACGGCGCGTTGTGCTAACATGCGCGGCACCCTTTCACATCATCGGAGGTCAACCATGAGGCAGCGCGTCACACCGTCACTGTGGATCCTGACCTGCTTCGCCATCATCGCGACGCTCGGACCGGCAGTCCGGGCCTCCGCCCAGGACAAGCCGCGCTCCGGGGGCGAGCTGGTCTTCGTGGTGGCCGCCGAGCCGCCGGGCTTCGACGGGCACCGGGAAGAGACGTTCGCGATGCTCCACCCGATCGGGCCCCACTACAACACCCTCCTGCGGGTGGATCCCTTCGACAAGACGGGCACGAAGTTCATCGGCGACCTGGCGGAGTCCTGGACCGTGTCCGCCGACAAGCGGACCTACACCTTCAAGGTGCGCCAGGGCGTGACGTTCCACGACGGCAGCGTGATGACGTCCCGGGACGTGAAGGCATCCTACGACAAGATCATCTTCCCGCCGGCTGGCGTCGTCTCGAGCCGCAAGGCCGCCTACAGGGCGGTGGAGGCCGTGGACGCGCCGACGTCCGACACCGTGGTGTTCCGGCTGAAGTGGCCGGAGGCGTCCATCATCGCCAACCTGTCCTCGCCGTGGAACTGGATCTACAAGGCCGACATCCTGGCCAAGGACATTCACTGGTACGAGAAGAACGTGATGGGGACCGGCCCGTTCAAGTTCGTGGAGTACGTGCGGGGCTCGCACTGGATCGGCAAGAAGAACCCGGACTACTGGGACAAGGGCAAGCCCTACCTCGACGGCTACCGCGCGGTCTTCATCCCGGACGCCGGGGCGCAGGTGGCGGCCATCCGCGGTGAACGCGCGATGATCCAGTTCCGCGGCTTCACCCCCGCGCAGCGCGACACGCTCGTGACGGCGCTCGGCAGCAAGATCACCGTCCAGGAGAGCACGTGGAACTGCTCGATCCAGGTGGCGATGAACCAGCAGAAGAAGCCGTTCGACGACAAGCGCGTGCGCCGGGCGCTCTCGCTCGCCCTCGACCGCTGGGAAGGCTCGAAGGCGCTCTCGCGGATCGCGGTCGTGAAGGATGTGGCCGGCATCCAGGTGCCGGGGACGCCGTGGGCCACGCCACCGGAGGAGCTTGGCAAGCTGGCGGGCTACGGCCGGGACATCAACGCCGCGCGCGTCGAGGCGCGGCGCCTGCTGAAAGAGGCCGGCGCCGAGAACTTGTCCTTCACGCTTCTGAACCGGGCCGTGCCACAGCCGTACGAGCCCGTGGGCGTCTGGCTCATCGATCAATGGCGCCAGATCGGCGTGACCGTCAAGCAGAACGTGCTCGAGTCGGCCGGGTGGCTGCAAGCGCAAAAGACGGGTGACTTCGAGGTCTCGACGAACGCCCCGTGCAATTCCATCGTCGAGCCCGACATGGACCTGCACTGGTACCTCACCACCTCGCCGGTGAACTTCAGCCGCCACAAGGACACGGTGATGGACGAGCTGTACCAGAAGCAGTCCCGCGCCATCGACCCGGAAGAGCGGCGGAAATACCTCCGGGCGTTCGAGAAGCGTCTGTACGACGAGGAAGTGCACTTCATCCACACGTTCCAGTGGAACCGGATCGTCCCGCACCTGTCCAAGGTGCGCGGCTGGACGATCACGCCGAGCCACTTCCTGAACTGCCAGCTTGACACGGTCTGGCTCAGCGAGTAGCCATATCGAATGATCCGCTTAGGATCGAGGCTACGCGCCGTCCGGAATTCGCCTACCGCGGCGGGGCCGAGGCGGAGTCGTCGTTGCGCGCGCGCGGCATGAGCGGGAGCGCGCTCCGCTCGCCGCTGGCGCGCTTTCGCGTGCTCGACCTGACGCGGGTGCGTGCCGGGCCGACCGCGGTGAAGCAGCTCTCGGACTGGGGGGCCTCGGTCATCAAGGTCGAGGGGCCGGGCGAAGACGACATGACCGGCGCCCGCGACGGGTCGGACTTCCAGAACCTGCACCGCAACAAGCGCTCCATTGTCCTCGACCTCAAGAGGCCGGTGGGGGTGGCGGTGCTGAAGCGCCTCGCCGAGCGCGCCGACGCGCTGGTGGAGAACTTCCGCCCCGACGTGAAGCACCGGTTGGGCATCGGTTACGACGATCTGCGGGCGGTCAACCCGCGCCTCGTCTACGCCTCGATCTCCGGCTTCGGCGAGGAGGGGCCCTACCGCGACCGGCCGGGTTTCGACCAGGTCGCCCAGGCCATGGGCGGGCTGATGTCGCTGAACGGGATGCCCGGCCAGGGGCCGATGCGCGCCGGCATCCCGGTCGCCGACCTGTGCTCCGGCCTGTTCGCCGCCATCGGCATCCTGATCGCCCTGCTGGACCGCGAGGCGACCGGCGAGGGGCAGTGGGTGCGGACATCGCTGTTGCAGGCGCAGATCGCGATGCTCGACTTCCAGGCGGTGACCTGGCTGGTAGACGGGAAGGTGCCGGGGCAGACCGGCAACGACCATCCCTACACGACGCCGATGGGCGTGTATCAGGCCGCCGATGGCGGCATCGTGATCGGCGCTTCGGGCGAGGGCCAGTACCGCAAGTTCTGCGAGGCGATGGGCGCGCCGGAACTGCTCTCCGACCCGCGCTTCGCAACCGCCGCGGCCAGGACGGAAAACCGGGCGGCCTTTACCGAGGCGCTGTCTGCCCTCACGCGCACGGCGCCGGCGGAGCACTGGGTGGCGCTGTTGAACGCAGCCGGCATCGCCTGTGGCCCTATCAATTCCATGGACCAGGTGTTCGCGGACCCGCAGGTGCGGGCCTCCGGCCTGGTGCAGTCCGTGACGCATCCGCGCCTGGGCGAGCTGAACCTGCTGGGCGCGCCGCTGACCTTCTCGGCGGCGACGGCACGCATCGAGTGTCCGGCGCCCGAGAAGGGCGAGCACACCGACGCGCTGCTGCGCGAAGCCGGCTACTGCGAGGCGGAGATCGAGGCACTCCGGCGAAGCGGCGTGGCGGCCTAGGCGCGCAACGAGGAATGGGAAGGAAAACAGCGACAGGGCATGCCGGGGTTCGCAGTCCTGCCAATCGGATGTTCCTGTGATGACCTCAGAGGCCCGGAAACACATCGGGCTGGCCGCGGCGGCCCAGGTGTTATCTTGCAGTGCCTCGCGGTATATCACGGCAACGGAACGAAGGCGTGGCCTGCAAGTTCGCGAAAACGCGGGTGCCGACGGAGCCCGGCCGGGCTCGTTCGTCGCGCTATACAGAACTACGCAGCCGGATATCGCAGTTCAAGATACTGAGCGTTGGACATCAACGGAGGAGCACGCATGACGCTCGAAGAGCATAAGGTGATTGTTCGACGGTTCTTCGAGGAAGCTTGGAATCAGCAGAACTTGAATGTGGTTGACGAGATCTTCGCTCCGACCGTGCTCTTCAACGGGCAGGTGGTCACTCGCGAGGCGCTCAAGCAGACTCTGGCCGGCCGCCGTGTCGCATTCCCGGACATCCAGGTTACTGTTGAGGATCAGGTCGCCGAAGGCGAGAAGGTGTCCACGCGCCGGACATGGCACGCCACCCACCGGGGCCCGTATCGCGGGGTTGCCCCGACGGGCAAGCAGGTGAAATGGACGCAGATCAGCATCGTCCGCTTCTCCGAGGGCCGGATCGTGGAAGATTGGACCGTTGCTGACGAGTTGAGCATTTTGCAGCAGTTGGGCGCGTTGCCCACATGAAGAGTGGCCGGGAAGGACGCGGCAGCGTCGATGTCCAACCCCGCAGTGCAGCAGCCGTCGGGCTCGCGCTGCTCGCCCGCCGCCGCTGACCGCAGCGTTAGGCAACAGATGCGATCGCGCTGAGATGCGCATTCCAAAGGCAGATGCCAAGAACATCGAACTCCTGAAGTTAATCGCACAGTTGCGTGACCATGTCGACATCCACCGGATCATCGGATTGAATCTTGGCGCGCTCCGCGAGTCCAAGATGAGTGCCGCGCTTCTTGGATATCTTCAGAAATCAGCGCACGAGGCTCTCGCGCTCTACATCTGCAAGATGTTTGAGTCGTCAACTCGCAACGAGTTGAACTCGATCCCCGGAATCATCGATTCGCTCCCCGTAACACCGTTGTCTGATGTGCAGAAACGAGACTTCGCCGCCTTTGGGAGAAAGTACGGAAACCACGTGCCGCCAACAGAGGCAAGGTCGTACCTCAGAGGGGCATTGGGATTGTTCGTTGGGATTCATTCCGAATCACTTGGCCGGCTCAAGCTGTTCAGGGATACCATTGACGCGCACAGTGATTCTAAGGCGGCGATCAGGGTCCTTCCATCACATGCGGAGTTCGAGACTCTCTTCAGCTTCGCCGATGACTTCTACGGGCTCGTCGCCTGGTCCATCCATAGTGCCGGTCCGGCAATGATTTCAAGAGCCGTTGGCCACGGTTTCATTCGGCTGATAGAGTTCCAAGGCGTAACGGGCCCGAGGTTCGACTTCGATGAAGAGAAGTGATCCGGCGGCCCGGCTGACAATAGGCTCCAGCGGCCCGGCTCACGCCTGCCGCTGAGCGCGCGTTAGGCAGACAGGGGGACGGAAAAGTGGCGGGTGACATTCCGAAACGAGTGAAACGTCTTCTCCGCGAGTACGCATCGGCCGCTCACGAGGAGGAGTTGCGTCGGGCTCTCCTACCGCTCGCCGAGGCCTTCAAGCGCTGGGAACACGGCGGCCTCGACAGCGGGGAGTTGAGCGATCTGATCCACCGATTCCATCAAGGCCCGGCGCGCGAACTCTTCCTGCGTTATAACGCCTCCAACCTGGTGGCGCCCGTGGCCTATGCGATCGCCGCGGGCATCGTGGATCGAACGGCGGTGCCTGGTGAACTCCTGGAGCACCTTACCGGGATGATCGAGTTCTACGAGAAGGAGTTGCCGACGTCATGAGGCGGCTGTCTAACCACGGATGACGGCACGTTCGGAGAGTTCCCGGCGCGTCGAGCAGGCGCAAGCACGTTTTGCCCAGGTCCCATTTGCGGAATGGCTGGGCGTCACCATCAGTGAAGTGGCGCATGACCGTGCCGTTCTCGTGCTGCCGTATCGTCCCGAACATCTGAACGTAGCCGGTGTCTTGAATGGCGGTGCGAGCGCCTCGCTGCTGACCATGGCCGGGGCGCTGGCGGCCTGGACCGGAGTGGATCTTGACGCGGACCCCCACCTGAGCTGTGTCGATTGCTCGGGCCAGTACCTCGCCGCGGCGGCCGAAGAGGATGTGGTGGCGGAGGCGCTGGTCCTGCGGCGAGGGCGCGGCCTGGTCTTCCTCGACGTCGCGCTGCGCTCCCAGGCCGGCAACCCGATCTGCCAGGGCCTGCTGAGCTACCAGACTTCCGATTACGCCGGGCAGACGCCGCGTCTGCGGGCTCAGCACGCCCTGCTGCCGGCTCCCACGCCGCTGATTCCCCCTGCTGGCCACCGCCTGTTTCACGGTTATGTGCGGAAGCTGGATATCACTCCGCTACACCAGAGCCCGGGTCGTGTGCGTCTGCACATGCCATGTACCGCCATGCACATGGACGAGCGCGGGCTGCTGCACGCGGGCGCCTTGGCATCGATCGTGGATATTGCGGCTGTCACCGCCTCGTTGTCGCTGGTGCCACGCCGGGAAGGCGCGCGCGGTTCGACCATCGGCATGCAGGTGAGTTATCCGAGCGGTACCGCGGCGGCCGTGGTGGCCGACGCCCACGTCCAGCAACGGTCGGAGGAATTGCTCTTCAGTACG
>JAUSJX010000026.1 GCA_030647435.1 Candidatus Rokuibacteriota bacterium | reverse complement strand
TGGGCGCGTCCAGTCCCCTCACCGGCCGCTGCCCCAGCGGTCTGGCGACCACGTAGCCCTCGACGAGCATCAAGGTCTCGGGCGTGATGAGGATGGATCCCGGCATCGCCATCTGTTCCTTGCGCGCCGCGAGATGCGTGGTCTGGCCGACGGCGGTGTAGTCCATGCGCAGATCGCTGCCGACCGAGCGCACGACGACCTCCCCCGAGTTGAGGCCGATACGGATCTGCACTTCGACCCCGTGCGAGCGGCGCGTGTCGTCGGCGTAGCGCTTGAGCGTCTCCTGCATCCGGAGGGCGGCGTAGCACGCGCGCACGGCGTGGTCTTCGTGGGCCAGGGGCGCACCGAAGAGCGCCATGATGCCGTCGCCCATGACCTGGTTCACCGTGCCCTCGTAGCGGTGGACGGCCTCCATCATGTGCTCGAGGACGGGATCGAGGAGCTTGCGCGCTTCCTCGGGATCGCGGTCGGCGAGCAGTTCCATCGAGCCCTTGAGGTCGGCGAAGAGGACGGTGACCTGCTTGCGCTCGCCTTCGAGAGCGGCCTTGGAGGTGAGGATCTTCTCGGCCAGGTGCTTGGGGGTGTACGTCTCCGGGGCGGGCGAACGAACCGGGGCCGCGGTGCCTGCAACCACGGCTTGGCCACACTGGAGGCAGAAGCGGGCGCTCCCGGGTAATTCTGCGCCACAGGAGCCGCAGGCGAGCGCGAGGCGGGCTCCGCAGCCGAGGCAGAACCTGGCGTGGGGCGGGTTGTCCTGCTGGCACCGGGGACACGTCATGCCGGGGAGGCCTCCGACTGGGGGAGTCGAGCCGGTTTCCTTCGTAGGACGAGTGGGCCGACCTTAGCCGGAGACTCTCTGTGGGTCAAGGACGGCCGAGCCGACCTGGGACGGCGGGCGAAGAGCTCCGGGACGGCGTGGCGAGGTCGAGGTCCACGAACGGAAGCTCGTGCAGCACGTCGAGAGCCTGCCTATGCCGGCTTGACCTCCGACGTGCAGTGGGCGCAGCGCGTGGCCTGGAGCGGGATCTGCGACAGGCAGAGCGGGCACGGGCGCGTGGTGTGAGCCGGCGCGGCCGGGGGGAAGAGCCGGTTGACCTGCTTGATCAGGACGAAGACGGCGAATGCCACGATCAGGAAGTCCACGATGGCCTGGAGGAACGCGCCGTAGTTGAGCGTCGGCGCGCCCGCCGCCTTGGCCGCCGCGACGCTCGGGTAGTGTTGTCCCGAGAGGTTGACGAAGAGGCTGCCGACTTCCGCCTTGGCCAGGAGAAGGCCGATCGGCGGCATGAGAACGTCGCCGACGAAGGACCCCACGATCTTGCCGAAGGCCGCGCCGATGATGACGCCCACCGCCAGCTCGGCGACGTTGCCGCGCGCGATGAACTCTTTGAACTGCTTGAGCATGCTCGCTAGTCCGCTTGCCTCCTCAGGAACGCGGGCACGTCGAGGTCCTCTTCCGTCGGGCCGTCGGCCTCGGCGCGGATGTCGGCCGGCACGCGACGGCGCCAGTCCTTGGTGGAGGGAGCGCCGGGACGGGGCGGGCGCTGCATGTCCACGACCTTGCCCGAAGGCTGGTTGGCCTCCTTGCGCTCGCTGAAGCCCGTGGCGATGACCGTGATGCGCACTTCGTCCTGCAGGCTCGGGTCGATGACCGCGCCGAAGATGATGTGGGCCTCCTCGTGCGCCGCCTCCTGGACGATCCGCGCGGCCTCTTCGACCTCGTGCAGAGACATGTCCGAGCCGCCGGTGAAGTTGATCAGGATGCCGCGGGCGCCGTCGATCGAGGTCTCGTCGAGCAGCGGGCTCGCGACGGCCTTTTGCGCCGCGTCGAGCGCGCGGTGCTCGCCCTTGCCGACGCCGGCGCCCATGAGCGCCATGCCCATCCCGGCCATGATGGTCCGCACGTCCGCGAAGTCGAGGTTGATCAGCCCGGGCACCAGGATCAGGTCCGAGATGCCCTGCACCGCCTGGAGCAGCACGGTGTCGGCGACCTTGAACGCCTCGAGCAGCGGCGTGCCGCGGTCCACCACCGCGAGCAGACGCTGGTTGGGGATGGTGATCAGCGTGTCCACAACGCCCCGCAGCTCGGCGAGCCCGGCTTCCGCCTGCTGGGAGCGGCGCCTGCCCTCGAAGGCGAAGGGCTTGGTCACGACCGCCACGGTCAGGATACCCATCTCCTTGGCGGTCGCGGCCACGATGGGCGCCGAGCCCGTGCCCGTGCCGCCGCCGAGCCCGGCGGTGACGAAGACCATGTCCGCGCCGTCCAGGAGCTTCTTGATCTGCTCGCGGTCCTCGAGGGCCGCGTTCTTGCCCACCTCGGGGTCGGCGCCGGCGCCCAGGCCCATGGTCAGGCGCGCGCCCAGCTGGAGCTTCACGGGAGCGGGCGACGCGCGCAGGGCCTGTAGGTCCGTGTTGGCCACGATGAACTCGACGCCGGTGAAGCGGGCCTCCATCATCCGGTTGATCGCGTTGGACCCGCCGCCGCCGAGGCCGATCACCTTGATCTTGGCGTTGTCCTTCGTCTCCTCGAACTCGAACACCGGCCGCCCCCCCCGTGGCTCTACCATCGGCTCCTCCTTGACCACCCTGCGTGAGTATCGCGGCTGGCCCGGCGGCAGCTGGAGGACGAGCTCCCCCTGCCCCGCGGGCCTGGACCCATTGCTAGAAGAGCTCGCCAAACCAGTCCCTGAGCCTCCGCATCGTCCCAAGCCCGGAGGCCGCGACGGCGTCATCCACGGAGGCGCCGCTGCGCCGCCCGCGCGCGCCGTAGAGCGCCAGGCCCACGCCCGTGGCATAGATCGGGCTCTGGACCACGTCCGAGAGCCCGCCGATGCCCGTGGGCAGCCCGCGCCGCACGGGCAGGTCGAAGACCTGTTCGGCCAGCTCCGGCACGCCCTGCATGATCGAGGTGCCGCCCGTGACGACGACGCCCGCCGCGGCGGCGTCCTCGAGCCCGGCCTTGGCGAGCTCGCGGGCGACGAGAGTGAAGATCTCCTCGGCGCGCGGCTGGATGATCTCGGAGAGGATCTGGCGCGACAGCTCGCGCGCCTTGCGCCCGCCCACCGAGGGCACGGAGATGACTTCATCTTCGCGTACAAGGGCAGTCAGCGCGCAGCCGAGACGCTTCTTGAGCTCCTCGGCCTCGGCCGTCGGCGTACGGAGCCCCACGGCGACGTCGTTCGAGATGTGGTCGCCGCCCAGCGGCAGGATGCCCGTGTACCAGACGGCGCCGTCGCGGAAGAGCGCGACGTCCGTCGTGCCGCCGCCCAGGTCTATCAGCAGGATCCCGAGCTCCTTCTCCTCGTCGGAGAGGACAGCCTCGGCCGAGGCCAGCGGCTCGAGCACGATGTCCTGCACCTGGAGCCCCGCGCGGTTGACGCTGCGGACGACATTCCGCACGGAGGTCGTGGCGCCCGTCACCAGGTGCACCTCGACCTCGAGCCGCACCCCGGACATGCCGAGCGGCTCCTTGACACCGTCCTGGTCGTCCACGACATAGGTCTGGGGCAGCGCGTGGATGATCTCGCGGTCCTGCGGCAGGTTGATGGCGCGCGCGGCGTCCAGCGCCCGCTCGACGTCGGCGGCGCTGACCTCGCGGTGCTTGCCCGAGACGGCGACCACGCCCCGGCTGTTGGCTCCGCGGATGTGCCCCCCGGCCACGCCTGCGATCACGCTCGAGATCTCGACGCCCGCCATCTCCTCGGCGTCGCCGACGGCCTGCTTGATGCTCTCGACCGTCGAGTCGATGTTGACCACGACGCCCTTGCGCAGGCCCCGCGAGGGGCTGGTGCCGACGCCCACGATGTCGAGAGTGCCGATGGACGACCACTCCGCGATGACGCAGCAGATCTTGGTCGTCCCCACGTCGAGTCCGGTGATGAGCTGCCGTCCTCTCGATCTGCCCATGGCGTCCCCTACCTTGCCGCGGTTCTCAGCACGACCTGGTCGCGGAATCGCAGGTCGATCGACGTCGCCCGTTGGCCCGAGGCGCGGAGCTGCGCCAGCACGCCACCGAGCCGCCCCATGCGGTCGTCCCAATCTTCTCTGCCGAGCCGCACCTCGACGCCGTCCAGCATGTAGAGCACCGGTCCCTCGGGGCGGCTCACGTCCACTTCGGAGATCTCCCTCAGCAAAGAGCTCTGCGCGCGCATCAGCGTGCGTATCAGGGCCACGCCCGCGGCCACGCGCTCGGACGACGTCCGACCCGCGGCCGCGACGTCGTCGGCGCCCGCGGCCGACACCAGGGGCGCGTCGAGGGCGACGGCCCGCGTCTCCGGACCGAGCGGCACGCCCTGCTCGTCCACCCAGTAGAGAGCCCCGGCATGAACAAGGACGAAGGGCTGGCGCTCTTCCACCAGCAGCGTGACGCGGTTCGGGAAGGCACGGACCAGCTCGGCGCGGCGCACCATCGGCAGCGCCTCGACGCCCGCCACCGCCCGCCGCGCGTCGAGCCGGAAGAGGTTCTGCCCGGGCGCGAGCCCGGAGGCCGCGACCACCTGATCCACCGAGAGCTGGCTCTGCCCCGCGACCTCGACGCGCTCGACGGCGAAGCGCGGCGCCGTGAGGAGCCACCGGCCGCCGGAAGCGAGCGCGCCGCCCAGCGCGACCACGAGCAGCCCCACGCAGAGCCAGGCACCACCCCGGCGGGCCAGCCGA
>JAUSJX010000025.1 GCA_030647435.1 Candidatus Rokuibacteriota bacterium | reverse complement strand
GCGGGGCTGCCCTCCTCGACACGCTGGACCACGAGGCCCTGGGTCGCGCGCACGCCCAGCTGCTGGGCGAGGCCCGGCGTCAGCGGCTGCACGGCGAGGCCCAGCGCGGGCTTGGCCTTCTCACCGCCGTCGGCCTGACCGCGCTCCTTCGCGTCGAGCGCCTCGATGCGGGCGCTGAGCGTCACCGGCTTACCGTCGCGGATGACCGACAGCCGCACCTCGCGCCCCACAGGCGTGCCGGCGACGGCCCGCGGCAGGTCGCTCGCGCGCTCCACCTTGCGCCCGTCGTACTCGGTGATGATGTCGCCGGACTTGAGACCCGCCCGCTCGGCCGGCGAGCCCTCGGACACTGAGGACACCAGCACGCCGGTGGTCTCGGCCCTGCCGAAGCTCTTCGCGAGATCGGGCGTCACCGGCTGGATGCCGACGCCGAGCCAGCCGCGCGTGACCTTGCCCGAGTCCGCGAGTTGGCTCACGACGGACTTCGCAAGCGTCATGGGGATGGCGAAGCCGATGCCCACCGACCCGCCGCTCTGCGAGAAGATCGCCGTGTTGATTCCGATGGCCTGGCCGCGCGCGTTGATGAGCGGCCCGCCGCTGTTGCCGGGGTTGATCGAGGCATCCGTCTGGATGAAGTCGTCGTACGGCCCGGTGCCGATGGCGCGTCCGGTGGCGCTCACGATGCCCGTGGTCACCGTCTGCTCGAGGCCGAAGGGATTGCCGATGGCCATGACGGGCTCGCCGACCTGGCTGGCGGACGAGTCGCCGAGCGGGATGACGTTGAGGCCATTGGCCTCGACCTTGAGCAGGGCGATGTCGGTCTTGGAGTCGCGCCCGACGACCTTGGCCGGCAGCTCGCGACCGTCGGAGAGCTTGACCTGCACCTGGGTCGCGCCCTCGACAACGTGGTTGTTGGTCACGATGTAGCCGTTCTGGTTGATGATGAAGCCCGAGCCCATGCTGCGCGCGTGGCGCCGCGGGCGGCTGCCGAAGAAGTCCTTGAAGTACCGGTCGAAGGGGGTCTCCTCGCCGGACGGGCCCTGCATCTCCGGCGTCGCCGTCTCCGAGCGCTTGGCGCTGACGTTGACGACAGCCGGCTTGAGCTCCCGGCCGATCTTGACCCAGTCGGGCGCCTGCACGGTCGGCGCGGCCGCGGTGACGGCGGACTGCTCCGTCCACAGCGGCGGCTGCGCGCCCTTGGTCAGGCCGTAGCCCGTCGTGATGCCGCCCACGGCGAGCGCGGCGACGAGCGCCAGCACGGGCCAGCCCCACTTCGTGTCTCTGAGAAACGTCTTCATGGTCATCCTCCTCGTGTGTGAAGTGCGCTGAGTTCCTGCCGCAAGCAAACGTAGCAGGCGCTCGTGAGAGGAAGATGAGACCGGAATGAGAAGCTTCTCAGGCGGACGGGGCGAGCGGCAGGCTGATCGTGAAGCGGCTGCCGGCGCCCGGGGCGCTGTCCACGGCGATGACGCCGCCGTGAGCATCCACGATGGCCCGCACCAGGGCGAGCCCCAGCCCCGCACCGCCCGCGTCGCGGCTCCTGGCCGCGTCGAGCCGCACGAAGGGGTCGAAGATGCGCGCGGCGTCGACGGGATCGATGCCGATGCCGGTGTCGCGGACCACGATGCGCGCCTGCCCCTCCCCCGCCAGCAGGGAGAGCTCGACCTTGCCGCCCGCGGGCGTGTACTTGACGGCATTGTCCACGAGGTTACCCAGCGCGCGGCGGAGCGCCCCCGCGTCGCCCAGCACCGCCGCCGGCTCGAGCGCATCGGCGCGGACCGTGACGCCCGTGCCTTGGGCGCGGCGCGCGCCGGCCTCGAGCGCCTCCAGGACGAGGGGCTCCAGCTCGACCCGCGCCGGCGGCGGCCCGAGCGCCGCAGCGGAGCGCGAGAAGAGCAGGAGGTCCTCGACGAGGCAGATCAGGTGCTCGACCTCTTCGAGGCCCGAGTGGAGCACCCGGCGGTACTCCTCGGGCGAGCGCGCGGCGCGAAGCGCCACCTCCATCTCGCCCTTGAGCGCCGTCAGCGGCGTGCGCAGCTCGTGGGCGGCGTCCGCCGAAAAGCGCTTGGCCTGGGCGAAAGCCGCCTCGAGCCCGGCCAGCATCGTGTTGAGCGTGTCGGCCAGGTGGTCGATCTCGTCGTCGGCGCCCCGCCGGGCAAGCCGCCGGTGCAGATCCTCGGCCGTGATCTGGCGCGCCGCGCTCGACATCTCCCGCACGGGCCGGAGCGCACGGCCGGCGAGGACGGCGCCGCCCGCCGCCCCGAGGCCAACCGCCACCGGCACCAGCGCCAGGAGCGTCGTCAGGTAACGCGCGAGCGCCTCGCGCGTGCGCGCGAGAGGCGCCGAGACCTGGATGATCTCCACGGACCGGCCGGAGCGGAGCACCGGCACGGTCAGGAGCCGGACCGGCCCGCCCCGCGGATCCTCGAGCGTCTCGAAGGTGCGCTGCCCGCGCGCGGCGTTGTCGCGCGCTTCGGGCGACAGCGGCAGGGCGGCGGCGGGCGGCGGCCCCGAGCGGAAGCGCGAGCGCCCCTCGGGGTCGAGGAACTGGAAGAACTGGTCGGAGAATCCCGGGCCGAGCAGCTCGCGGATCGCCCGCTCGACCTCCGAGCCGCCGGCGCCGCGCTCGTCGGTCTCGCGGACGATCTGCGCCACGGTCGCGAGTGACGCGTCCACCTGCTGGAGCAAGCTCCAGCGGAGGACGGAGTAGGACAGCGCGCTCACCACGGCGAGGATGGCAAGCAGCGCTGCCGCGTACCAGATGGTGAGCCGCGCGCGGATCGACAGCGGCCTCACGGCTCGTCCTTGAGCACGTACCCGACGCCCCGCACGGTGTGCAGGAGCCGGCGCTCGCCCGGCCCCTCGATCCGCCGGCGGAGGTAGCCGACGTAGACGTCGACCACGTTGCTCTCGGGGTCGAAGTCGAGGCCCCAGACGTGCTGGGCCAGCATGGGCCGGGTCAGCACGCGGCCGGGGTTGCGCAGGAAGTATTCGAGCAGCGTGTGCTCGCGGGCCGTCAGGTCGACCTTTCTGCCGCCGCGGCGCACCTCTCGCGACGAGGGGTCGAGAGTGAGGTCGGCCAGCCGAAGCACGGGCGCGGGCCCGCCGCCGCCCCGGCGCAGGAGCGCGCGCACCCGCGCCAGGAATTCCTCGAAGGCGAAGGGCTTGCTCAGGTAGTCGTCGGCGCCGAGATCGAGGCCCGTGACCCTGTCGCTGACGGCGTCGCGGGCCGTGAGCATCAGCACCGGCATCCGGAGGCCCTCCTGGCGGAGCGCCTTCAGCACGCCGAAGCCGTCGCCCTTGGGCAGCATGACGTCGAGGACCACGAGGTCCCAGGGCGCGCCGTCGGTGGCGCGCTCGATCGCGGCGACGCCGTCGCCGGCGACCTCGACCGCGTGCCCTTCCTCCTCGAGGCCCTTCCGGATGAAGCTCGCGACCTTTCTGTCGTCCTCGACCACCAGGATGCGCATACCCGATCAGTTGTCGCCCACGCGTCGCGCCCTGTCAATGCCGCCGCGAATGCCGTGCTATGCTCGCGCCCGCCGTGCTCGATCCGAGCCACCTCTTCCAGCACCTCGGCTACGCCGCGATCCTCGTGATCGTCCTCCTGGGCAACGCGGGCGTGCCCGCGCCCGAGGAGTCCGTCCTCGTCCTGGGCGGCTACCTCGCGTGGCACGGACGCCTCCACCTGCCCCTCGTGATCCTCGTGGGCGTGGTGAGCGCGAGCCTCGGCGACAACCTGGGCTTCTGGGCGGGGCGACACTACGGCCGGCAGGCCGTCGCGCGGCTGCCGCTGCCGCCCGCGCGCGTGGCGCAGGCCCAGGCGTTCATCGCGATGGCGTGGGCCCGGAGCCGGCGAGGCGCGGGCGGAGCCGCGCCGTGACCTCGTCGGGCCGCTCGCTTCTGGGTGTCGCGGACACACCTAGAGCTTCGGGGCGATCTCGGAGGCGAAGATCTCGAGGTGCTCCATCTCGTCGAAGACGGGATTGAGCATGAGCATGCCCGCGCCGGCGGCCGCCACCTGAGCGAGCCCGTCCACGCACTCCCCGGGCGTCCCCCAGATCGAGACCTCTTCAGCCATCTGCGGCCGCCCGTAGAAGCCCCCGAACCACTCGGTGAGCCGCTTCCCCGCCCGCGCCTTGTCGCGGTCCACCGCGATGTAGACACGCTTGGCGATCGGGAATGCCGCTGGCTCCCGCTTGGCCTCGGACAGGAGCCCGCGCAGGAGCTTGACCTCGTCCCCGAATTTGGCCGTCGAGAGCGAGCCCGCGCCCATGAAGCCGTCGCCCAGCTCGACTGCGCGCTTGAGCGCATTGGGATGGTGGGCGCCGAACCACAGGGGCGGGTGCGGCTTCTGCACGGGCTTGGGCTCCTGGGGCAGGTTGTTGAGCCTGAAGAACTGCCCGTCGAAGGTGACGCGCGGCTCGGTCCAGAGGCGCTTCATCACCTCGATGCCCTCGGCGAAGCGCGCGGCGCGGCGCTCGGCATTGAGGCCGTAGGCCGGATAGAGTGCGGGCTGGCCGCCCAGCCCCACGCCGACCATGAGCCGGCCTCCGCTCAGGTGATCGAGGGTGGTGAGGCTCTTGGCCGTGTGCACAGGATCGCGCATCGCCGTCAGCAGCACGGCCGAGCCGAGCCTCATCCGCGTGGTGACGGCCGCGGCGTAGGTCAGCAGCTCGATCGGCTCGAGGCTCGGTATCGCGCCGACGATCTGCTCGACCACCCAGGCGCTGTGGAAGCCGAGCGCCTCGGCCCGCGCCAGATACTTTCGAATGAAGCCCGGATCCACAGCACGGCCGGGGAAGGTCTGAGGGATGGACACGGCCAGCTCGATGCGGCTCGTCACGTTCCGGCCTCCTTGGAAAGCCGCCGGCCGAGACGGACGGCGAACTCATCGGGACGGCTCGGCGAGAGTACCACGAGGCCTCCCGCGGTGTGGAGATAGACGAGATCGGTGGTGTTGGTGATGGCGAGATAGTGCCAGCCCGTCCGCCGGTTCCACCGGGGCCCCTGGGAGCCGAAGAGAACGTTGAGCCCGACGGCGCCGAAGCCGCCGACCGAGCGGGGCTCGCGGTCCACTGCGCGGATGAGTCGGTACGGAATGAGGCGCGAGAGCCAGCGGCGCTCGATCCTGACGCCATCCGCCGCCAGCGTGAAGCCTGCGGGAGCGAGCCCCTGCACGACCCAGAGACCGAGCAGGAAAGGCAGCGGCAGAATGAGCAGGCTGGGATCGCCGGAGGTGGCGACCATCGCGACCGAGAGCACGAATGGCGCGCCAAAGCCGAGCCCCAGCCCGCCGATCCCGGCGATCAGGCGCTGGCGGCGGCCGAGGACGGCCGGATAGAACTCGGCGTCCGCGTGGGTCAGCGCGGGCAGATCTCGAGCGCGCCGAAGAAGTACGGGATCTCGAAGGCCGCCGACTGCGGCGAGTCCGAGCCGTGCACGGCGTTGGCCTCGATGGACGAGGCGAAGTCCTTCCGGATCGTCCCCGGCGCGGCCTTGGCGGGATCCGTCGCGCCCATCAGGTCCCGCAGGCGCGCGATGGCGCCCTCCCCTTCCAGCACGACCGGCATGCACGGCCCCTGGATCATGAAGGCGCAGAGGCTTCCGTAGAAGGGCCGCTCCTTGTGAACGATGTAGAAACCGGCGGCCTGGGCCTGCGTCAGGTGCAGCAGCTTGGCGGCCAGGACCTTGAGGCCGGCGTGCTCGAAGCGGGCGATGATCTGGCCCGAGACGTTCTTGGCGACCGCGTCGGGCTTGATGATGGTCAGCGTGCGCTCTACGGCCATCGCAGTGATTTGTCCTTTCGCTGAGTTGTCCTACTCAGCACTCGCCTCATCGGGCTCCTCGCCTGCGGGATTCTCCCAGCCCTCGCCTCGGGCTGCCGGCCCTCGGCTCGAACTGCGGGCCCCGTTTCAGCTCGAACTTCATTTGCCGACGACGAGGGCGACGGTCGCGCCCATGTCGGCGGGGCTCTTGACCGTGGTGATCCCGGCGGCCTCCATGGCCTTCATCTTCTCCGCGGCCGTCCCCTTGCCGCCCGCGATGATGGCGCCGGCGTGGCCCATGCGGCGGCCCGGCGGCGCCGTCTGGCCGCAGATGAAGCCGACGACCGGCTTCCGGACATGGGCCTTGATGAACGCCGCGGCTTCTTCCTCGGCCGTGCCGCCGATCTCGCCGATCATCATGATCGCTTCCGTCTGCGGGTCGTCCTGGAAGAGGCGGAGCACGTCGATGAAGTTGGTGCCGTTGACCGGATCGCCGCCGATGCCGACGCACGAGGACTGCCCGAGGCCGCGCAGGGTCAGCTGGTGCACGACCTCGTAGGTCAGCGTGCCGCTCCGCGACACGACGCCGATCGGCCCTTCCTTGTGGATGTGGCCGGGCATGATGCCGATCTTGGCCTTGCCGGGGGAGATGAGGCCCGGGCAGTTCGGCCCAATGAGCCGGCTCTGCCTGCGCCCGAGGAAGGCCTTGACGCGAACCATGTCGCAGACGGGCACGCCCTCGGTGATGCAGACGACCAGCGGCACGCCGGCGTCCGCGGCCTCCATGATCGCGTCGGCGGCAGCCGGCGGCGGCACGAAGATCAGCGCGCAATCGGCCCCCGAGGCCTTTACACCCTCCACGACCGTGTTCCAGACCGGGAAACCCTCGTGAGTCGTCCCGCCCTTGCCGGGCGTCACACCGCCGACGACCTGCGTCCCGTACTCCTTGCAGCGCAGCGCGTGGAAGGTGCCTTCCTTGCCGGTGATTCCCTGCACCAGGACCTTCGTCGCCTTGTCGACCAGGATGCTCATGCCGCCGCCTTCGCCAGCTCCACCGCCTTCTTGGCGCCCTCGCCCATGTCGTCGGCCATCACGAGGGCGAGCCCGGACTCGGCGAGCATCTTCTTGCCCTGCTCGACATTGGTGCCCTCGGCCCGCAGCACCACCGGCAGCTTCAGGCCTAACTTGTTGACCGCTGCAATGATGCCCTCGGCGAGCCGGTCGACGCGGAGGATGCCGCCGAAGACGTTGATGAAGACCGCCTTGACGGATGGATCCGAGGACAGGATGCGGAAGGCGTTTTCGATCTGCTCCGGTGAGGCGCCGCCTCCCACGTCGAGGAAGTTGGCGGGCTCGCCGCCCGCGAGCTTGATAATGTCCATGGTCGCCATCGCGAGGCCGGCGCCGTTGACCATGCAGCCGACGCTGCCGTCGAGCTTGATGTAGTTGAGCCCGTACTTGGACGCCTCGACGTCGAGCGGCGTCTCTTCGTTGATATCGCGCAGCGCCGCGATCTCCTTGTGGCGGTAGAGCGCGTTGTCGTCGAAGTTGAGCTTGGCGTCGAGCGCCATCACCCGCCCGTCGCGCGTCACCACGAGCGGGTTGATCTCCGCCAGCGAGCAGTCCTTCTCGAGGTAGGCGCGGAAGAGGTTCAGGATGAGCGTCACGCCCGCCTTGAACTGGTCGCCGCTGAGTCCCAGGCCAAACGCCAGGTTGCGCGCCTGGAAGGGCTGGAGGCCCAGCGCCGGGTCGGCCCACTCGCGGACGATCTTCTCCGGATGGGAGGCGGCGACCTCCTCGATCTCCATGCCTCCGGCCCGCGAGGCCATGACCACGTGCGTTCCCTTGCCGCGATCGAGCGTCATCGAAAGGTAGAGCTCGGTCGCGATGGGGGAGGCTTCCTCGACCAGGACCTTGAGGACCTTGATGCCCTCGGGAGGTGTCTGGGGCGTCTTCAGCATCATGCCGAGGATCTGTTTCGCGGCCGACTCCGCCGCGCCGGCGTTGTCGGCCAGCTTCACGCCGCCCGCCTTGCCCCGCCCGCCGGCGTGCACCTGGGCCTTGACGACGACCTTCCCGCCCAGCTTCGCCGCGATCGCCTTCGCCTGCGCGGGCGTGTCGGCCACGTCGCCATTCGGCACAGGCACGCCGAATTCGCGCAGGATCGCCTTGCCCTGGTACTCGTGGATTTTCACAGGCTAGGATTTGCCGGAGAGCTTGCGCACGAGCCACACGATCGGATCGTACTTCTCGGTCACCACACGTTCTTTGAGGGGAATCAGAGCATTATCCGTGATGTGGATGTGCTCAGGGCAGACCTCGGTGCAGCACTTGGTGATATTGCAGTAGCCGAGTCCCGCCTTGGTGCGAGCCAGTTCGAGGCGATCATTGGTGTCGAGCGGGTGCATCTCCAGCTCGGCGATCCGCATGAGGAACCGCGGCCCCGCGAAGGCGGGCTTGTTCTCCGGATGATCGCGGATGACGTGGCAGACGTCCTGGCAGAGGAAGCACTCGATGCACTTGCGGAACTCCTGGCTCCGCTCGACGTCTTCCTGCTGCATCCGGCGCGTGCCGTCCGGCTCCTTCGGCCCGGGCTTGAACGCGGGGATCTGCTTGGCCTTCTCGTAGTTGAACGAGACGTCCGTCACGAGGTCCCGGATCAGCGGGAAGGCCTTGATGGGCGCCACCGTGATGGTCTCGCCGGGCTCGAAGGTGTTCATGCGCGTCATGCACATGAGCCGCGGCTTGCCGTTGATCTCGGCGCTGCACGAGCCGCACTTGCCGGCCTTGCAGTTCCACCGGACGGCCAGATCCCCGGCCTGGGTCGCCTGGAGCGTGTGGACCACGTCCAGCACGACCATGCCTTCCTGGGCCTCGACCCGGTACTCCTTGAAGGCACCGCCTCTCGGGTCACCCCGCCACACGCGCATGGTCACTCCGGTTGCGGCCATTATTTCTTCTCCTGGAGGAGCTGCGTGAGGTCGTCCGGCATCTGGGGCAGGGGCTCCTGGGCGATGCTGATCTGCCCGTTCCTCCGCCGCGCCACCATGTTGATCTTGCCGAAGCGGTCGTCCGCCCTCGGGTAATCGTCGCGGGTATGGCCACCGCGGCTCTCCTTGCGCTCGAGCGCCCCCAGGGCGACGGCTTCCGACACCGAGAGCATGGAGTGGAGATCGAGGGCCAGATGCCAGGCGGGGTTGAACTCGCGCCCGGCGTCGGCGCGGACCCGCCCGAGGCGCTGCTTGAACACGGCCAGCTGGTCGAGCGCCTTCTTGAGCTCACCCTCGGTGCGGATGATACCGACCAGCGACTGCATGCACTCCTGCAGATCGGCGTGGATCGCGTAGGGATTCTCGTTGCCCGCGTGCTGGAAGGGCGCGAGCAGGGCCCGGGAGGCGGCCTCCACCTGCCCGGCGTCCACGTGGAGCGTCCCCCGGAAGGATTTGACGTACTCCGCGGCGTAGAGGCCCGCGCGGCGGCCGAAGACGACAAGGTCCGAAAGCGAGTTGCCGCCGAGCCGATTGGCGCCGTGCAGGCCGCCCGCGACCTCGCCCGCCGCGAAGAGCCCGGGCACGGCGGTCGCGGTGGTCTCCGCGTCCACCCGGATGCCGCCATTCATGTAGTGGCAGACCGGACCGACCTCCATGGGCTCCTTCGTGATGTCCACGTCGGCCAGCTCCTTGAACTGGTGGTACATGGAGGGCAGCCGGCGGCGGATGTACTCCGGCGACCGCCGGGAGGCGATGTCGAGGAACACGCCGCCGTGGGGGCTGCCGCGGCCGGCCTTGACCTCGGCGTGGATGGCCCGGGCGACCTCGTCCCGCGGCAGAAGGTCGGGGGTGCGGCGGTTGGTCTTGTTCTCGTACCAGGCGTCGGCCTCCCGCTCATTGTCGGCGGTCTCATTCTTGAAGTACTCGGGGATGTAGTTGAACATGAAGCGCGCGCCCTCGGCGTTCTTGAGCGTGCCGCCGTCGCCGCGCACGCCCTCCGTCACGAGGAGTCCGCGCACGCTGGTCGGCCAGACCATCCCTGTCGGATGGAACTGGACGCACTCCATGTCGATGAGGTCGGCGCCCGCGTCCAGCGCCAGCGCGATGCCATCCCCGACGCTCTCCCAGGAGTTGGTCGTGAACTTCCAGGACTTGCCGATCCCACCCGTGGCCAGCACAACGGCCTTGGCCTTGAACAGCACGAACGCACCGGTGCGCCGCCAGTAGCCGAAGGCTCCGCAGATCCGGTCGCCGTCCTTGAGCAGGCGCTGGAGGTTGCACTCCATGTGCACGTCGATGCCCTTGTGCACCGCGTGTTGCTGGAGCGTGCGGATCAGCTCGAGCCCCGTCCGGTCGCCCACGTGGGCCAGGCGCGCGTACTTGTGGCCGCCGAAGTCGCGCTGGTTGATGAGCCCGTCCTTGGTGCGGTCGAAGAGCGCGCCCCACTCCTCCAGTTCCAGCACGCGGTCGGGCGACTCCATGGCGTGCAGCTGGGCCATGCGCGGGTTGGCCAGCATCTTGCCGCCGCGCATGGTGTCGCGGAAGTGGACCTTCCAGTTGTCCTCCTTCCACACGTTGCCCATGGCCGCGGCGATGCCGCCCTCGGCCATGACGGTGTGGGCCTTGCCGAGGAGCGACTTGCAGATGAGCGCCGTCTTGACCCCGGCCGCGCTGGCCTCGATGGCGGCCCGCAGGCCGGCACCGCCGGCGCCGATCACGATCACGTCGTATTCGTGGGTCTCGTACGTCTCGTTGGCGGCCATTAGAAGAACCTCACGTCTTTGATGACGCCCATGGACAGGAGCCGGATGTACACGTCGGTCAGGCCCACCCAGATCAGGCTCACCCACGCGATCTGCATGTGCTTCTCGTTGAGCCGGCTGACCACGCGCCAGATCCCGTGACGGGCCGGCGCCTTGGAGAAGACGTTGAGGCCGCCGCCGCAGAGGTGGCGGCAGGAGTGGCACGAGAAGGTGTACAGCGACAGCAGCGCCGCGTTCAGGATGAGGACGAGGGTGCCCACACCCATGCCGACGCGGCCGTTGAAGTTGAAAGCCATGACCGCGTCCCACCAGAGGAAGGCGATGACCGGGATGCCGAGCCAGAAGAAGTAGCGGTGGACGTTCTGGAGGATGAACGGGAAGCGCGTCTCGCCGCTGTAGCTCTTCGAGACGTCGCGCACGGCGCAGCCCGGCGGCGAGCCGAAGAACGAGCGGTAGTAGGCCTTGCGGTAGTAGTAGCACGTGGCGCGGAAGCCGCCGGGGATCCACAGGATCAGGAAGGCCGGTGAGAGGTTCCACCACGAGCCGATCAGCGGCAGGCTCACGTGCTGGCAGTTGGCCGCGAGGCAGGGCGAATAGAAGGGCGACAGATACGGGGCGACGTAGTAGTGGGCGTTCTGCAGCGCCGCCCATGTCGCGTACACGCCGAAGGCGCCCAGGAGGAGGATGACGCTCAGCGGCTCGAGCCACCACGCGTCGGTGCGCAGCGTCGCGCCGGGGATGACCTCCCCCCGCTGGTTCTGGAAGACCCGTTTGGACATGGTCACTCCCTCGCGTACTGCTTCATGCCGTCTTGGTAAAGGTCGCCGCCGTGGCAGTCGTTGACGACAATGGCCGGGAAACCCTCGACCTCGAGCCGCCGAATCGCCTCGGTGCCCAGGTCCGCGTAGGCCACGATCTCGAGCTTCTTGACGAAGGCCGAAAGCACCGCGCCAGCGCCGCCGATGGCTCCGAAATAGGCGGCCTTGTGCTCGCGAAGCGCATCCTTGACAGGCTGGGAGCGCGCGCCCTTGCCGATCGTCCCCTTCAGGCCGAGCGCCAGGAGCTTCGGCGTGAACTTGTCCATGCGCCCCCCGGTGGTCGGCCCGATGGACCCGACGACGTGGCCCGGCCGAGCGGGCGACGGCCCCGTGTAGTAGATGATCTGTCCCCTGACGTCGATGGGCAGCGGCTTGCCCGCGTCCATCAGCGGCAGCAGGCGCCCGTGAGCAGCGTCCCGCGCGGTGTAGAGCACCCCGGTGATGCGGACGCGGTCGCCGGCCTTGAGCGCCTCGACATCGGCGTCGCTGAGCGGCGGCGTGACCTCCTTGAACCCGTCGGGCGCGGTCGAGATCACAGCGTGCACCTGCCGTGGTCCCCTCTCCCCTCTGGGGAGAGGGTCAGGGTGAGGGGCGTCACAGCGTCACCTCTTTGTGGCGATGGGCGTGCCAAGACTCGGAGGGGGGCTTCGCCCCCCTTCCGAACCTTCCCCCAGGGGATTGCGCCGGCAAAGCCGTCGCTCGAGCGGGCGCGATCACAACGTCACCTCTTTGTGGCGATGGGCGTGGCACTCGATGGTGACGGCGACAGGCAGGCTCGTGATGTGGCAGGGGTACGTCAGGATGTGGATGCCGAACGCCGTGGTGTCGCCGCCGTAGCCCTGCGGGCCGATGCCGAGACGGTTGGCTCTGTCGAGCACTTCTTTCTCGATTGCGTCCACGGCCGGGTCGGGGTTGGGAGTGCCGAGCTCGCGGAAGAGCGCCTTCTTGGACAGGAGAGCCGCCTTCTCGAAGTTGCCGCCCACGCCGACCCCCGCGATGAGCGGCGGGCAGGCGTCGGGCCCCGCCGTCCTGATGCACTCGAGAATCCACTCCTTGACGCCGTCCACGCCATCGGCGGGCGTCAGCATCTTGTACTTGGAGCGGTTCTCGCACCCGCCGCCCTTGGCCATGATCTGGATCTTCATCGCCACGCCGGGCACGACCTCCACGTGGAGGACCGCCGGCGTGTTGTCGCCCGTGTTCACGCGGTCGAAGGGCGAGCGGACGATCGAGGCGCGGAGGTAGCCTTCCGTGTAGCCCTGCCTGACGCCCTCGTTGATCGCGTCCGCAAGGCCGCCGCCCGTCACGTGCACGTCCTGCCCCAGTTCGACGAAGCAGATGACCGTGCCCGTGTCCTGGCAGTACGGGATCTTCTTGGTCCGCGCGAGCTCGGCGTTGTCCTTGAGGATCTGGAGCACGTGCCTGCCGGCCGACGAGCGCTCGGTCCCGAGGGCGCGGTCGAAGGCGCGGAGCATGTCGGGCTCGATGGAGTAGTTCGCCTCCAGGCAGAGCTTCTTGACGGCTTCCGCGATGGCGCTCGCGTGGATCTCGCGCATGGCCCTCTCTACAGCTTGAGCTTGTCGACCAGCTCGCGCACCGCCGCCGCGGACTTGTCGAAGCCCGCCTGCTCCTCGGCCGTGAGCTTGATCTCGATCACCTGCTCGACCCCGCTGCGACCCAGCTTGACCGGCACGCCGACGTAGAGCCCCTTGACGCCATACTCACCATTGAGGTACGCGGCGCACGGCAGGATCTTCTTCTTGTCCTTGAGGATGGCTTCGACCATCTCGACCGCCGCGGCCGCCGGCGCGTAGTAGGCGCTGCCGCTCTTGAGGAGCCCCACGATCTCGGCGCCCCCGTTGGCCGTACGCGTCACCAGCGCCTGGATCTTGTCGGCCGGCAGGAGGTCGGTGATCGGGATGCCCGCCACCGTCGAGTAGCGCGGCAGCGGCACCATGGTGTCGCCGTGGCCGCCGAGCACGAAGGCGGTGACGTTCTCGACGGAGACCTTGAGCTCCTGGGCGATGAAGGTGCGGAAGCGCGCCGAATCGAGAATGCCCGCCATGCCGACCACGCGCTGGTGCGGGAAGCCGGACTTCTTCCACGCCAGCTGGACCATGGCGTCGAGCGGGTTCGTCACGAGGATCAGGATCGCGTTCTTCGAGCGCGCTACGACCTGCTCGACGACACCGCCCACGATCTCGGCGTTCTTGAAGAGGAGATCGTCCCTGGTCATCCCGGGCTTTCGCGCCAGCCCGGCAGTGATGACCACGATGTCCGAGTCGGCCGTCTCGTCGTATCCGTTCGAGCCGACCAGGCGCGAGTCGTAGCCGTGCACCGGCCCCGCCTGGGCCAGGTCCAGCGCCTTGCCCTGCGGGATGCCCTCGATAACGTCCACCAGCACGACGTCGCCGAGCTCTTTCTCCACCGCATACTGGGCGACCGAGGCGCCGACGTTGCCGGCGCCGACCACCGTGATCTTTGGGCGAGCCATGTCCGTTCTCCTCGCGCCCTACAACGTCTTCATGCTGTCGATGACGGCCGTCCCGAACGCCGAGCACTTGACTTCCTTCGCGCCCTCCATGAGCCGTGCCAAGTCGTACGTCACGATCTTCTGCGCGATGGTCTTCTCGATGCCGGCGTTGATGCGGTCCGCGGCCTCGGTCCAGCCCATGTGGCGGAGCATCATCTCGCCCGAGAGGATGACCGAGCCCGGGTTGACCTTGTCCTGCCCGACGTACTTGGGCGCCGTCCCGTGCGTCGCCTCGAAGAGCGCGTGCCCCGTGTCGTAGTTGATGTTGGCGCCCGGCGCGATGCCGATGCCTCCCACCTGCGCCGCGAGTGCGTCAGAAATGAGATCGCCCGTCAGATTGCAGCACGGGATGACGTCGAACTCGTCCGGGCGGGTCAGAATCTGCTGGAGGAATGCGTCGGTGATGGCGTCCTTGACGAGGATCTTCCCCGCCGGCGGCTTGCCTCCACAGTCGTCCCAGGAAACGAGCTTGTCCGAGAACTCGCGCTTGGCGAGCGCGTAGCCCCACTTCATGAACATGCCTTCCGTGTACTTCTGGATATTGCCCTTGTGGACCAAGGTGACGCTGCGGCGGTTGTTCTCGATCGCGTACCGCATCGCCGCGCGGATCAGCCGCTCGGAGCCCTCCTTCGACACGGGCTTGATGCCGATCGACGACGTGTTGGGGAACCGGATCTTGGTGACCTTCATCTCATTGATGAGAAAGTCGATGACCTTCTTGGCCTCGGGGGTGCCCTGCTCCCACTCGATGCCGGCGTAGATGTCCTCGGTGTTCTCCCGGAAGATCACCATGTCGATTTTTTCTGGGTGCTTCACCGGGGACGGCACGCCCTTGAGGTAGCGCACCGGGCGCAGGCACACGTACAGGTCCAGCACCTGGCGCAGCGTCACGTTCAGGGAGCGGAAGCCCTCGCCGATGGGCGTGGTGAGCGGGCCCTTGATCGCGATCAGGTACTCGCGGATCACGTCCATGGTCTCATCCGGCAGCAGGTTGGGCGGGCAGTCCTTGCCGTAGACCGCCTGCGCCTTGTCCCCCGCATACACCTCGGCCCACGCGATCTTGCGCTTGCCGCGGTAGGACTGCTCGACGGCGGCGTCGAGCACCCGCACCGCCGCCGCCCAGATGTCCGGGCCCGTGCCGTCGCCCTCGATGAAGGCGACGATGGGACGGTCCGGCACCTGCAGCTTGCCGTGGCTGGTCGTGATCTTCTCGCCTGCCGGGATCTTCACTCGGGATGCCATGCGCTGGTCTCCTTGCGGGACGTTATCTGAGCGCGTTCAGGGCGGAACCCGCCTTGAACCACCCGATCTGCTCGTCGGTCAAGCTGTGCAGGCACTGGATGGTGACCGTCTTCCCGCCGGGCTTCGTGATGACAACCGTGACGGGCTTTCCGGGGGCGAGATGCGCGAGCCCCGTGACGCTCAGGCGGTCGTCCTGGTCGATGAGGTCGTAGTCGGAAGCTTTCGAGAAGGTCAGGGGGAGGATGCCCTGCTTCTTGAGATTGGTCTCGGCGATCCTGGCGAAGCTCCGGACGATGACGACCTTGCAGCCCAGGAAGCGTGGCGACATCGCGGCGTGCTCGCGGCTCGAGCCCTCGCCGTAGTTCTCGTCGCCGATCACGGCCCAACCCATGCCCTTGGCTTTGAGCTCGCGCGCGATCTTCGAGAAGTTCTGCCCCTTCTCCCCCGTGAGGGGATTCACGCCCTTGCCCGCCTCGCCGGTGAACGCGTTGACGGCGCCCAGGAACATGTTGTCGCTGATCTTGTCGAGGTGGCCGCGGAACCGGAGCCAGGCGCCCGCCGGTGAAATGTGGTCGGTCGTGGTCTTACCCTTGGTCTTGACCAGAATCGGCAGAGCGTCGAAGTCGTTGCCGTCCCAGAGCGGGAAGGGCTGGAGGAGCTGGATCCGCTCGCTGCTGGGCGCCACCGCGACCACGACGCTGTCGCCGTCGGCGGCCGGCGCCTCGTAGCCTTCCTCACCCTTGGCGAAGCCGGCCTTCGGAAGCTCCTCGCTCTCCGGCGCCGTGAAGCGGAACGCCTTGCCGTCGGGCCCGGGGATGGTCCCGTGCACCGGGTCGAACTCGAGCGTGCCCGCGAAGGCCATCGCCGTGACGATCTCGGGACTGGTCAGAAAGGAGAGCGTCGCCGCGCTGCCGTCGTTGCGCCCGGGGAAGTTGCGGTTGAACGAGGAGACGATCGTATTCGTCTCGTCCTTGCCCACGTCGGAGCGCTTCCACTGGCCGATGCACGGACCGCACGCGTTGGCCAGGACGGTGCCGCCGACCTGCTCGAAGATCGCCATGATGCCGTCGCGCTTGATGGTCTGGTAGATGCGCTCCGAGCCCGGCGTGACGAGGAAGGGCGTCTTGGCCTTGAGCCCCGCCTTGGAGGCCTGCATGGCGACGTGCGCCGCGCGCTTCATGTCCTCGTAGGAGGAGTTGGTGCAGGAGCCGATGAGGGCGGCCTTGATCTGCGCCGGCCACCCCTCCTTCTTGACCTCCGCCGCGAGCTTCGAGACGGGCCGCGCGCGGTCGGGCGAGTGCGGTCCCACGATGGTGGGCTCGAGCTCGGAGAGATCGATCTCGACGATCTCGTCGTAGTGCTTCTTGGGATCCGCCAGCACCTCGGGGTCGGCGACGAGATGCGCCCGGTGCTGCTCGGCGAGCGTCGCGATGTCCGCCCGGTCGGTGGCGCGGAGGTACGCGGCCATCCGGTCGTCGAACTGGAAGAGCGAAGTGGTCGCCCCCAGCTCGGCCCCCATGTTGCAGATGGTGCCCTTGCCGGTCGCGCTGATGGATTCGGCCCCGGGGCCGAAGTATTCGACGATCTTGTTGGTGCCGCCCTTGACGGTGAGCACGCCCAGGAGGTGCGTGATCACGTCCTTGGCCGACGTCCAGCCCGAGAGCTTCCCGGTCAGGCGCACGCCGATCAGCTTCGGGTCGAGCACTTCCCACGCGAGACCCGCCATCGCCTCGCCGCAGTCGGCGCCCCCGACCCCGATGGCGACCATGCCGAGGCCGCCGCCATTGGGCGTGTGGGAGTCCGCGCCGATCATGAGGCCGCCCGGGAAGGCGTAGTTCTCGAGAACCACCTGGTGGATGATGCCGGCGCCGGGCTTCCAGAAGCCGATGCCGTATTTGCGCGCGGCGGAGTGGAGGAACTCGTACACCTCGCTGTTCTCCGTGACGGCGCGCTTCATGTCGTCGGAGGCGCCGCTCTGAGCGCGGATCAGGTGGTCGCAGTGCACCGTGCTCGGCACCGCCACCTGCTTCTTCCCCGCCTGCATGAACTGCAGCAGCGCCATCTGTCCGGTGGCGTCCTGCAGTGAGACGCGATCGACGCGCAGGCGGAGCTGGGCCTTGCCGCGACTCCACTCCTGCGTGTCGAAGTTGTCGGCGTGGGCGACCAGGATCTTCTCGGCGAGCGTGAGCGCCCGCCCAAAGCGTCGCCTGGCCTTGTCCAGCGTGGCCGGCATGGATTCATAGAGGCGCTTGATCTGGTCAACCGCCATGGCGGGCCTCCTCGACGGCCAAGTATCCGAAATGACGAGCGTACACAGACGCATCGCCTCCCACCCATTTGAGGCAGGAGGCGACGGGTTCAGTCCACACGAAACGTAACATGGCGGTCCTGACAGGTCAAGGGACGGCGGGTACTGGGCCAATTTGCTTCGCCATATTTACTCAGCCCTCGCCTCGCGGCGGAGCCGCTCAGCTCGAACTGCGGCCCTCTCCCCCGGGGGGCGAGGGAACGGCTCATGGCCCCCTCTCCCTCGGGAGGGAGAGGGCCGGGGTGAGGGTGCGGCGGCAGTTCACGAATTATTCGGGTTAGTGCGAGAGTTGCTGATGGTGTTCGCGGATGCGCGCCAATTCCGGCGCACTCACCTTGGCCTGCCCGGCG
>JAUSJX010000024.1 GCA_030647435.1 Candidatus Rokuibacteriota bacterium | reverse complement strand
CTACCAGAGCCGTGTCGTCTCCCAGCTCATGCGCCGGGCCCAGGAACTCGGCTACACCCTCACCAAAACCGCGGACGTCTCACCCCCTGCCGGTTCACCCGCGTGATGATGTTACTTGGAAGAGCGGGCTAGGCCAATATCCGGCTTGGACCAGCGCGTTCCGAACCTCGCAGCTGGGCCAGGGGGTGCAGGACGTCGATCGCCCAAGTCAAATCAAGCCGTTCCCCGAGCCAGCCGGCGCATGCCGTCCGCGCGTCGAGGCGAAGGCCGTTCGAGTCGTGGCACGTGCGGAGAGCCGCGATGGGATCACCGGCACCGCTGCAGGCGGCGGCACCTCAGGCAGCGGGCGGCCGTCCGGCCGCCGGAATCGAAGAGTCCCGTCGGGCCCGCGCTCGACCTGGTAGCCCTCCTCGTGCACCGCTCGGTGATGCCGGCGGCAGAGGAGCGCGAGGTTCGAGAGCGTTGTCGGACCACCGTGCGCCCAATGGTGGAGATGATGCCCCTGGCCGAAGCGGCCGCCACAGCCGGGGAAACGGCAGCCCCGGTCCCGATGGTGGAGTGCTCGCCGTAAGGCGGGGGGAATCGTCCGGGTCCGGGCCCCGATTTCCAGCAGGCGCCCGGCGGCACCATGGCGCATCACCACCCGGCTGGCGTCGCACGCCAGGCGCCGGGACGTTTCCGCGGAAACGCGCGCGCCATCCTCGAGGACAGACTGGCCCGGCTGATCCGGATCGGCCAGTGCCTGGGCGTCGACATGGACCACCACCTGGTAGCGTTCGCCCGGGGCGCCGGGATCAAGCCCGTGATGGAGGGCCGTCTCCGCGAGCAGGGCCAGCGCATCGGCCTGCTGCTGGGCCAGCGTGGGCGTTTCCGCGGAAACGTCTCCGTGCCCGGCCTCCCCGTCCAGCACGCGGGCCCGCTGGTACAGTGCCTCGCGCGCTGCCGTGAGCGCCTGCACGAGCAGCGCGCCCATCTCCGGCTCGAGCCGCCCCCTGAGCACCACCATGCCGTCCTCGTCCTGGTGCACGTGGAGGGCTCGGCCCGCATGCCGTTGCGCGGTCTCCCGAGCCTCGGCCCGCCGGTCTACCCGACGCCAGCCGCGTACGATCCGCTCGACGTGGGCGGCCGTGCCCGCGCGCCCCACGGCCAGGAGCCGCGCTTCGGTCTCCGGCGCGGCCACGCGGGTGATGGCGCGGACCTTGGCGTACGACACCTGCCCGCTGGCAAGGGCCTGGGCAACGAGCGGCAGCGTCTCGAGGGCGCGCGCGACCCGGACCCGTTCACGCGCCGCGCCCAGATCAAGCCCCACCCTCCAGGAGAGCCACGCGGCGCAGGAGCGAAAACCTGTGTTCCATCCCCCTCGCGCGTCGAACTCTCGGATCATGGAGAGAAGGCGCGCGGTGGCGGCGTCAAGGTGCGCGGACAGCTCGGCGATCTCGTCGCCGAGCCGGTCCAGCTCAGAGGTGGAATGGATCTGCATGGCGAGCCCTCCTTCTGCTGAGGCGACTCTACACCCTGATTTTCGGGCTCTCGGAGAGCGTCCGGGAGGGGCGATCTCGGGACGCGAAATGATTTTCGATCGGGTCCAACCCGATCGTGTACCGGTGGACTCGCGCGTGCCGCTGGGCCGGCACTTTCCGGGGGCTGCTGCCGAGTGACCGCCTCACCCGGCAGAGGCTGTCAAGCGAAAAAGCGCGGGATGCCGACTCTTGGTGTATCCATTCGCGTACATTGACCTCTCCCGGAGACCTCGGATAGGATCGGAGTAACCCACGGCCATGAAGCAAGCGGAGCGTCCCGGTCTGCATCGGTGGTCCCGCCACGAGTACGGGCAGTTGATCGACCACGGCCTCCTCGACGAGGATGACCCGATCGAGCTGCTCGACGGCCTATTGCTCGTCAAGGAGCCCCAGCACAGCCCGTACCGGACGGCGGTGCTTCTGGCGGCGAAGGCCCTCGAGCTCGGATTCGGAGCGGGCTGGTTCGTTCAGACTCAGAGCCCGATCATTCTCGATGACCGGTCCGAGCCCGAACCGGACGTCTGCGTCGTTCGGGGCTCGCCGCGTGACTACGCCGCCGCACATCCGACTCGCCCGGCGCTCATCGTCGAGGTCGCTCAGTCGGGCTTGCTCCTCGCCCGCGGTCGCAAAGCCGCGGCATATGCCCGCGCGGGAATCGCGGACTACTGGATTCTCAACCTCGGCGACCGCGTGCTGGAAGTCTATCGCGAGCCGGCGTGCCCGGGCCCGGCCCGGCGGGCCTGGGGCTATGTGGCGATCGATACGCTGAGCGCCGACGCCACGGTCACGCCGCTCGCCGCCCCGGCGGCGGCCATCCGCGTCGCCGATCTCCTGCCGTAGCCGGGCCCCAGACCCCCCGTTTGCATCACTGACGCGGCCCTTGACGACGCCCCCGTCTGGGGGCAGTATCGTCGCCGCAGGACGCAAACTCATCCACGTCATAGATAAGGGGAAAATCCATGGCAAAGCCCGCTCCGTCGAAGGCCACCCGTCGTGACTTCCTGAAGTATGCCGCCGCCGGGGCCGCGGGCGTTGCCGCGGGGCCCTGGGTCTCCCGCAATGCCCAGGCCAAGCCGGTCAGCATCACGTTCGCGCGCGAAAGCGCCTACGTGAAGAACTTCGACGACCACTTCCAGAAGGTTATGGCGCCTGCCTACGAAAAGGCCACGGGCATCAAGATCGAATACCAGATCCAGGCCGCCGGGGGCAGCGCGCCGGTCCAGCTGGTCTCGATGGTCGAGAACAAGTCCGGCGCCGACCTGGCATGGGTTCAGCAGGAGTGGCTCTACCGCGACGCCCTGGTGGACGTGTCCGACATCGCCGAGGCGGTGGGCAAGGAGCAGGGCGGCTGGTATGACGAGATCAAGCGCCTGTCCATCGACAAAGGGAAGTGGAAGTCCGTGCCCATGGGGAACATCGGCCAGCTGATGGTTTACCGAAAGGATTGGTTCGACGAGGTCGGGGTCAAGAAATTCCCGGAGACCTGGGACGAGTTCCTGGAAGCCGGCATCAAGCTCAAGGCCAAGGGCCATCCGTTCGGCATGTCCATGGGTCACGGCTTCGCCGACAACTATTCCTGGCTCTACCCCCTGCTGTGGTCCTACGGGGTAACGGTCATGGACAAGGATGGCAAGAAGGTCGCTCTCGACACCAACGAGACCGCGAAGGCCGTGGATTTCGTGCGCAAGCTGTACAAGGAAGCCTGCATCGAAGATTGCGTCGGGTGGCTGGATCCGGCCAACAACAAGGCCTTCCTGACCAGCCAGATCTCGTGCACCAACAATGCCTACAGCATCATGGTGTCGGCCAAGCGCGACCTGCCTGAGATGGGGAAGGTGATCGAACACGGGCTCAATCCCAAGGGGCCCAATGGCCAGCGCTACCATGCCCTCGTGCAGGTGACGCACGGCGTTTTCGCCTACAGCAAAGACCCGCAGGCAGCCAAGGATTTCCTGCGCTGGATCATGGACCCCAAGCAGTTCCGTCCGTGGATCGCCTCGGGCGATATGTACTTCGCTCCGTACCTGCACGGCTTCGACAAAGCGCCCGAGTGGGACATCGAGCCGCGCGTCAAGCCGTTCCAGAAAGTCCTCGAGACCGGGAAGCTCACGTCGTGGCCGGCGCCCGCCAACCGCCAGCATGGGGAAGTGGTCAATCGCTGGATCGTGATCGACATGTTCACCAAGGCCTGCACGGGCACGCCGACCAAGGCCGCCATCGCGGAGGCCGTCGGGCAGCTCAAGACAATCTACGGGTAGGCGTTGAGCAAGGTTCTCGAGGCCTCTCGGGCGGGCGCGCTGTCGGCGCCCGCCCACCGGCCGTTCCGGTTTGGCCGGCTCGGCGCGTTCATGGAGCGCGAGTCCGTATTTTCCTGGCTCATGCTCACGCCGCCCATGCTGTTCCTGCTGGCATTCCTGGGCTACCCGTTCATCTACGGCGTGTACCTGAGCTTCTTCCACAAGGAGGTGGCCCGCGCCGCCTCCTTCGTGGGCTTCGGCAATTTCGTCAAACTTTATAACGACCCGATCTTCTGGCAGGCGGTCAGAAACACGATCATCTTCACTGGAGTCGCGACCATCCTGAAGGCCTCCGGCGGCCTCGCCATGGCGCTCGTGATGAACCAGAGCTTCAAGATGAAGTCCGTCACGCGCGCCGCGCTGCTCCTCCCGTTCATCGTGCCCACGGTGCTCAGCACCGTGGCGTGGCAGTGGATCCTGGACCCCGGCATGGGCCTCTTCAACCGCCTGCTGGTGGTGAGCGGCCTGGCGACGACCGGGCCCTCCTGGCTCGGCAACCCGACCATGGCCATGATCTCGATCATCATGGTCAACACGTGGCGCGGCCTGCCGTTCTTCGGCATTTCGATCCTCGCGGGCCTGCAGACCATTCCCGTCGACCTGCACGAGTCGGCGACCATTGACGGCGCGGGCACGTGGGGCCGCTTCCGTTACGTCACGCTGCCGTCGCTCATGCCCGTGATCCTCATCGTCACCACGTTCTCGATCGTCATCACCTTCTTCGACTTCCAGCTGGTCTACGTGCTCACCGGCGGCGGTCCCGCCAACTCCACGCACCTGATGGCCACCTACGCCTACAGCCTCAGCATGGGCGCGGGCCAGATGGGGCTCGGCTCCGCGGTGGCGCTCAGCATGGTGCCGGTGCTGGGTCTCCTGCTCGTGGCGCTCACCTTCTTCGTGCGCAAGGACTGATCAATGGTCGGCGAGCTGACCTGGCGCAAGCGCATCCTTGGCCTCTGGCTGCCGCTGGTGGCGTTCGTCGTGGTGGCGCTGTTTCCATTCACCTGGATGGCGGCCACGTCGCTCAAGACCAACGCCGAGCTGTACGACCCCAAGGCCATGCCGCTCAGCATCCAGCACCCGTCGCTGGTCCACTACATTGATCTGCTCAAGGAGACCAACTTCCTGATCTGGGTAGCCAACACGATGCTGGTGGCCGTGATCGCGACCGCCATCTCCCTCCTGCTCGGGAGCATGTTGGCCTACCCGCTGGCGCGCATGCGGTTTCGCGGCGGGGCGCTGCTGGCCATCGCCGTGGCCGTGACCTACCTGGTGCCGCAGACGCTCCTGTTCGTGCCCATGGCCGATCTCATCGGCCGGCTGCACCTGGGCAATACGCTCACGGCCGTGATGCTGACCTATCCGACCCTGCTCGTGCCCTTCATCGCGTGGCTCTTGATGGGCTACTTCAAGACGGTGCCAAAGGAGCTGGAGGAGCAGGCCATGATCGACGGCGCCAGCCGCTGGCGCGCCATGACGAGGATCATTCTTCCGCTCTGCATGCCCGGCTTTATCTCAGCCGGCATCTTCGCCTTCACGCTGTCGCAGAACGAGTTCCTCTACGCGTTGCTCTTCCTCAGCAAATCGAGCGTGCGCACCATACCGATCGGCGTCGTGGGCGAGCTGATCCGCGGCGACGCCTTCTACTGGGGCCAGCTTATGGCCGGGGCGCTGCTCGGCTCCATCCCCGTCGCGCTGATCTACTCGTTCTTCGTGAAGTACTACGTCGCGGGTCTCACCGCCGGCGCCGTCAAGGGCTAGAGCCGCAGGAAGGTCCCCGGCCGTTCGGGGCGAAGCCGAGCGTCGGCACCGCGATCGTCCGCTGACCCCCACCTAAGCTCTGCCGGCGCGGGCTCGCGGTCAAGGCGCGGGGCCGGGCGGCGCGGCGGCTGGCCTCGCGCTCGCGCGCGTTGACATCAGGGGCGGGGCGGCCGTAGCTGACGACGCGCGAGCGCCAGCGAGCATGTGGGAAGAGGACGGAAACAGATGGGGATCCTCTAACCCGAACAGACATTTCCCAGGGCTCCCACGCAACGGGGCGCCCTGGGCCACACCATGTGCGCAGGCTATAGCGGCCTGATTTGCACCTTGCGCCACTTGATGACGCCGCCGGGGGCGTCTTTGGGGCCGCTGCCATACTGGAGGGCGACCGATCCCTGCGCGAACTGGCTGTTCTGAATATTGACGGTCTGGACTCCGTTCAGCACGACGATCAGCTGCGAGCCCTTGGCCGTGATCTCATAGGTGTTCCACTTGCCGCCGGCCTTGGGCATGGGCGATACCTTCGCGAAATTGACGATGGCCCCGGTGCCGTAGGACGGGTCGGGGCGCTGGTCGAAGATGTTCACCTCGTAGGCGTTGGTGGCGGTGATCTTGCTGGGATCGGTACAGCGGATGAAGACGCCGCTGTTCGTGGTGTGATCCGCCCAGAACTCCGCCCTGATCTGGAAGTCCTTGTAGGAGTTCTTCGAGACGAGATAGCCACCCTTGCCCTTGTCGGCCACAATGGCACCGTCCGCCGCTCTCCAGTTGGCGTCGCCGATGCGGTTCCAGTTGTCCAGGCCGGTGGTGCCGTCAACAAGCGTGATCCATCCCGCGTCGGCTTGACCGGACGGCTGGCTTGCGCATCCCAAAACGGTTAGCCCGATAACAAACAACCCCATGGTGATGACAGACAAGCGTTTCATTACGATCTCCTCCTGGGTTGAATGACGATTCCCCGCTCTTTACCCTGCAAAGGATGGGGCACCAGGCGCCTGCCCGTCAAGAAGCTTGATCGCCGGTCTCAACCTTCTGCTCACCGGAATGCGCACAGGGCGGACACACGCGGCGGGGGCAGGTGGGGCGGGGCCGGGCGGCGCGGGAGCGCCGGAGCGGGCCGGGTGGGTGAGGGGGGCCGGCACGGCGAGGGGATCCGGGCAGGTTGACGCCAAGTGCTACATGTAGCACACTCAGGCCATGCGCACCGCCGGAGTCCGCGAGGCCCGCCAGAACCTCTCGGCGCTTCTGGACGAGGTCCGGAAGGGGCGCGAGGTTGTCATCACGGAGCGCGGGCGGCCCGTGGCGAAGCTGGTGCCGCCGGATCGCCCGCGCGGCAAGGGCGTTCCGAACCTTGTCGCGTTCCGCCGGAAGATGCCGGTCCTCGACCCTCCACTCTCCACCACCGTCGCCGAGGACCGCGCGGATCGCCTCTAGGAGGCGCGTTCCGTCGCGGCGTCGCGAGCAGCGGGCGGGATACCGAGCGGGGCTGCCCGGCCCCCTCTATTGCGACACCAGCGCCCTGCTCAAACTCTACCTGCCGGAGCCAGGCAGCGACGAGTTCAATGAAGTCGTGGAAGGCCGGGACGATGTCCTCGTGTCCGATCTGGCGGTGACCGAGTTCATCTCGGCGCTCGCCCGCCGTCTGCGTCAGGGGTCCCTCGCGCGGGAGGCTGTGCGACGCCTTCAGCACGCCATCCTCGGGCGCCTCGACGACGGCGTGTACCACCGCGTCGAGTTGACTCGCGACGTCCACCGCCGGGCGGAACAATTCCTCCTGAGCCTGCCGGAGACTCCGCTGCGCACCGCCGACGCTCTTCACCTGGCACTGGCGACGTCAGCGCGGGCGGCATCGCTGGCGTCGTTCGACGCGCGGCTGACAGCCGCGGCCCGAGCGATCGGCCTCGCCGTCTACCCAGCCTGAAGCGGCTCAGTACCCCCTCTCGGAGGACAAGTTCTGGCGCCGGTACAATTGCGTCCTCCTGACCGGCAACGGTCGTCCGTTCCTCACCATTCGTATTGACAGTCATCGATACGTGTGAGACGATCCCCCCATGGCGAAGCGGGGCACGGGGCACGTCGTCGATCCCCCGGAACGGGCGCGCGGCACTCGGTGCTCGGTCGGCCCGCGACCGCAGATCGATTTCGAGCTCTTGGAGCGGGTCAGCGCCGATCTCGAGCTCCTCGCTCATCCTGTCCGGCTTGCCATTCTCGATATCCTCGTGCGTCGCGGCGGTGAGGTGTGCGTCTGTGATCTTGAGGGGGCGCTTCCGGTCAAGCAGCCGACGGTCTCGCACCATCTTCGCTTACTCCGCGAGGCCGGATGGATTGACGCGATCCGCAAGGGAGTGTGGGCCTACTACTTCGTTCGGCCGGAGATCATGCGCGCCGTGCGAGGACGCGTCCAGCGAGTGATGGAGGGTACTACATGACCGAGATCGTGTAGATCGGCCGCTTCGTTGGAGCGGAGGTATGGTCAGTGCTGCCGGCCTTTGTGATAAGCATTGCCCTCGGCACCCTCATCCACGCGTTGCAGTTGGATGGCCTTATCCGTCGTGCCGTCGAGGTTCGCATCGGCCTCGCGGTCGTGTTGGCAACGGCTGTCGGCGCCTTCAGCCCCTTGTGCGCGTGCACGGTCGTGCCGGTGATCAGCGGGTTGCTCCATAGTGGGGTGCCACTGGCGCCCGTGATGTCGTTCTGGATCGCTTCACCCACGATGGACCCCGAGAAATTCGCGTTGACAGTCTCGATGCTCGGCTGGCCGCTCGCTGTCGCGCGACTCGCGGCGACGCTCGCCCTTAGCCTGGGCGCCGGGTATCTCACCGTTGCGCTCGTTCGGACGGGTCTCCTCGGCGCCAACGTCCTACGGCAGTCTGCGACATCGTCGGCGAGCGCGACGAAGAGCCGCTTGCCGGTGATCTCCGGAGCCTCTGACGCTACCGGCACCACATCGTCCTGCTGCGCAGCAGCGGCGGCCACGCCTTCTGCGACGCATGCGTCATTCAGCGAGCGTGTCAGGCATATCCATTGGCCGACTGCGGGGCGCGAGATGGGCGTGCAGAGCTGGCGGCTGGGACGGTGGCTCCTGCTCGCCTTTCTTCTCGAAGCCTTGATCGTCCGCTACGTGCCCCAGGCCGCAATTGCGAGCGTACTGGGCGAAGGAAGTCGCTTCGCGGTCGTGATTGCTGCGCTTGTCGGGATTCCGCTCTACCTCAACAACGTCGCCGCGCTCCCCATCGTATCGGGGCTGCTCGGGCAAGGCATGCAGCCCGGCGCGGCGATCGCCTTTCTCATCGCCGGACCTGTCACAACGGTTCCCGCGATGTCCGCCGTGTGGGGTGTCGTTACGCGGCGCGTGTTCGCACTGTACCTTGGGGTCTCGGTATTGGGAGCTGTCATCCTCGGCTGGCTCACGAACCTCGTGCTCGGATAGGACTCACTGTCTAACCTTGTCTCAAAGCGGTAAGGTAATGCGTGTTTCAGTCGCGTCGATTTTCTCGGAAGTAAACGGCGTGTAACGTGCAGCGATTTCTAGCGAAAGCGTGGTCACGACTCAAACACGGGTTCGAGTCCCGCTGGGGCTCGATGCATTCCCAACAGACCGCGCCTATCAATACCCCTTGACGTATGGCCGCTTCCCCGCCGTCGCCTCGATCGCCGGCCCCGCTTCGAGCAGCACCGCCGTCGAGTCCCAGGTGCCGGCCACGAGCTGGTTGCGCGGGCCGTCGGGCACGGTCGCCTTGATGACGCGGTCGCCGAAGCGGACCTCTTGCTTTTCCACGTCCACCGTCAGCGGGGTCTTGGGCTCGCGGGTGATGGCTTTCTGGAGCCACTCGAGGTCAGCCTGGGTGGCGACCAGGCAGGGGATGCCGAGCATCGGGAGCCGCCGACGATGGCGCTGATGCCCCAGCGCATGAGGGCTTGCGGCGCATGCTCCCGGGAAGACCCGCAGCCGAAGTTCTGGCCGACCACCAGCACCGACGCGCCCTTGTAGGCGGGCTGGTTGAAGGGGTGTTCGGGGTTCTGCTTCTTCGCGTCCTCGAAGGCGTGCTCGCCCATGCCCTCGAAGGTCACGGCCTTGAGGAAGCGCGCGGGGATGATGCGGTCGGTGTCGATGTCGTTGCCGGTGACGGGAATGCCGCGGCCCGACACCTGGCGGCGCTTGATCCCTCAGCCGACGAAGTCGGGGATCGCGGGGATCACGGTTTTGGGCGCTTCCTCCATCAGCCAGTGACCCGCGCCCGCGACCACCTGGCCTCGGACGTCGGATGCCACTAGCTTGGCCTGCTCGATGAGGAAGGTGCCGCCCGCCTTCTCGCCCGACAGGACCAGCATCGGCATGGAAAGCTGCGTGCTGCCCATCCGGGCGAAGTCCAGGGCGTCGCGCTCGAAATTGCGGAAGTACTCGAAGCCGGCGCGCATGGCCCCGGGCTGCGCGTAGGCCCGGGCGTAGAGCCGGCGATCGGCCTCGGGCACTGAGCGCTTCCGATCGGCGGCGAAGTCGTTCCAGAAGTGCTCGAGGTAGGTGCGCTCGCGGCCTTTCACCAGCGCCAGCGGCACGTCGCCGTAAAAGTGGAAGTGCCACAGGTCGCGCAGGAGCCACACGTCCTTCCAGTTGCCGATGCCGGGCAGGAAGGCGTCCATCAGCACCACCCGCTCGGTGGCCTCCCGGAACTGCGCAGCGTAAGCGTAGGCCACCATCAGCCCGATGTCGTGGCCGACGATGCTGACGCGATCGAGCTTCAGCGAGGAGGTCAGCTCGTGGATGTCCACCGCCATGGTCTTCTTGTCGTAGCCGGTTGCCGGCTTGGCCGATCCCCCGGCGCCGCGCAGGTCGGGCACGATGACGGTGTGACGCTGCGCGAGCAACGGCATGATCGGGCGCCACATGTGGCCGGTCTCGGCATATTCGTGCAGCAGGACCACCGGGCTGCCCTGCCCGCCGATGAGATAGCGAAGCCGCACCCCGTTAACCTTGGCGAAGCGCTCGGTGAAGCCGGCGGGCCCGCGCGCCAAGCTAGCGGTTCGGCTCTGCGACGAAGACCGGGATCTTCCGGGTGGTCTTTGCTTGGTATTCCGCGTACGGCGGAAACGCCGCGACGGCAAGAGCCCAGAGCCGGGCCCGCTCGGCTTCGTTCTCGACCTCGCGCACCCGCATCGCCTGCACCACCGTATGGTCGCGAAGCTCGACGGCCGGGTTCACGCGCAGGTTGTGCACCCAGACCGGGTGCGTCGGTGCCCCGCCCTGCGACCCGACAAGGACATAGTTGGCGCCGTCCTTGACGCGCATGAGCGGGGTCTTACGGATCGCGCCGGTCTTATTGCCGGTGTTGGTCACGATGATCACCGGCAACCCGGTGTCGCGAAGCGTGGTGCCTTTGGTCCCGCCACTGCCCTCGTAGAGTTCGACCTGTTCACGCACCCAATCCCTGGGGCTGGGAATATACTCTGCCATGGGGTTCTCCTCGATGAAGGGGAAGCGCAAGAGTCGGGCTTCATTTTCTTGCAGACGGTGCCGCGACACAAGCCAGAAAAGGAAACCGCTATGGTCGTGTACGCGTTCGACGTGGATGAGACCCTGGAGGTCAGCAAGGGGCCTGTGAAGCTGGTCGATCTCGCCAAGTTGCGCGAGGACGGCCATATCGTCGGCCTCTGTGGGAATTGGGCGATGGTGACGCTGCACTATCCGGGCTGGCACCACATCTGCTCGTTCGTGGGGCCATGCGGCATCGAGAAGCACGACTTTTTGCGCCAGCTGCGGCAGCACATTCCGGGGCAAGACTACGTGATGGTCGGCAACATCCTCGGCATCTCCGGCGCGAGCGACGACCGCGGCGCTGCGGAGCGCGCAGGCTGGCGCTTCATCAAAGAAAGCGAGTTCGCCAAAGGGGTGCGCTGAATGGGTGCCCTCCCGGGATGTAGGTGACTGACTTGGGGAGAAGGGGGTCAGGTCGGTCGGGCTCTCTGGGCCAGGGGATGCAGGACGTCGATGGCCCAAGTCAGATTCAGCCGTTCCCCGAGCCAGCCGGCGCACGCCGTCCGCGCATCGATGCGAAGGCCTTGCGCGTCGTGACAAGCGCGGAGAGCCTCGATGGGGTCACCGAGCACCGCGGTAGGCGGAGGCACCTCAGGCAGCGGGCGGCCGTCCGGCCGCCTGAATCGGAGAGCCCCGTCGGGCCCGCGCGCGACCTGGTAGCCCTCCTCGTGCACCGCGCGATGATGCCGACGACAGAGCAGCGCGAGGTTTGACAGCGTTGTCGGGCCACCGTGCGCCCAGTGGCGGAGATGATGCCCCTGGCCGAAGCGGACGCCGCAGCCGGGGAAACGGCAGCCCCGGTCCCGATGGTGGAGCGCTCGCCGCAAGGCGGGGGAATCGTCCGGGTCCGGGCCCCGATCTCCACCAGGCGCCCGGCGTCGTCGTAGCGCATCACCACCCGGCTGGCGTCGCAGGCCAGGCGCCGGGATGTTTCCGCGGAAACGCGCGCGCCGCCCTCGAGGACGGACTGGC
>JAUSJX010000023.1 GCA_030647435.1 Candidatus Rokuibacteriota bacterium | reverse complement strand
TGAGCTGGACCCCCGATGGTCAGATCGAGCTGAATCCCGACCGGCGCGTGCAGCAGGCGATCCGGATGGTGCTCGACAAGCTGTCCGAGTTCGGCAGCGTCCGCCAGGTGCTCATGTGGTGTCGCGACGAGCGCGTAGCGCTGCCTACGCTCGAGACCGAACGGCCGCGGGCGATCACGTGGCGACTGCCGACCTACCAGATGGTCCTGTCGATGGTGCGCAGTCCCTTCTATGCGGGGGCCTACGCCTTCGGTCGCCGGGAGAGTCGGACCCGCGTCGTGGACGGCCGAGCCACACGGACGTCGGGCCACCATAAACCCATGGCGCGGTGGACGGCCTTGATTCGCGACCATCATCCCGGGTATATCTCGTGGGAGCAGTTCGAGCGCAACCAGCGACTCCTCGAGGAAAACACGCACATGAAGGGCACGATGACCCGCAAAGCCGGGCGCGGCGGCCAGTGCTTGCTGGCGGGCCTGCTGCGCTGCGCGCGGTGCGGGCGCATGCTGCACGTCATGTATGGACGACGGGGCTACGCGCGCTACGAATGCCGGCAAGCCAATCGCGCGGAGGCAGCGTCGCGCTGCATTGGCTTTGGCGCCCGACGGCCGGACGAGACGGTGAGCGCCGAGATCCTCACGGTGGCGCACGGCAGTGCGCTCGCGGCCGCGATCGAGGCCGGGGATCTCGCGGAGCAGGACCACCACGCCCAGCACCGCGCGCTGGCGCTGGAGTTGGAACAGGCCACGTACCACGCGGCGCTCGCCGCCCGACGCTATGAAGCGGTGGACCCCGACAACCGTCTGGTGGCCGCGGAGCTCGAGGCGCGATGGAACGGAGCGCTCCAACGGGTCGCCGAGATCGAAGGCCGATTGACGACGCAGGGACGCGGCGCGCCGCGATCCGTGCCGGCCGTCGATCGAGACGCGCTCGAATCGCTGGCCACGGATCTCCCCAGGGTTTGGGATGCGCCAAGCAGCGCGATGCGACTCAAGCAGCGGATCGCGCGCCTGCTAATCCACGAGATCGTCGCCAATACCGCTGAGGACGCGCGCGAGATCGTCCTGGTGCTCCACTGGGTGGGCGGCCGACACTCCGAGCTGCGGATGCCACGACCGAAGGTGGGTGATCACCGCCACCGGACTGGCCCGGACGCCGAGGGCGTCGTGCGGCGCATGGCGGGCGCCTGGCCGGATCACGACATCGCCGCCAGCCTCAACCGGCTTCGCCTGCGCACCGGAGCCGGCAACACGTGGACGGCCTCGCGCGTCAACTCGCTGCGACAACGGCTGCGCCTCGTCGACTACGACGAGACCCGCGCGACGCCCCGGCTCACGCTGAACCAAGCGGCCGATCGGCTCGGCGTCGGGCCGTGGGTGGTTCGAGGGCTCATCACGTGTGGCCTCCTCGAGGCGACACAGGTGGTGCCGTGTGCCCCATGGCAGATCGATCCTGCGGTGCTCGACACCGACGCCATTCGCACCGCCGCAAAGAACGTGGTGCAGGGTCGCCACCGTCGCCCAGGGAGTCGCATCGGCGATGTACACAACCTCGAGATTCCAGGTATTTGACGAAAGGATGCACAATGTCACTACACCGCGAGGGGCCAGCACGCCGTGGCAGATGAGCAGGTTGGTTTCGGGCCGCGGCGTCATCGCCGCCAACCGTTCCAGGAACTCCAGCGGCTCGAACACCAACCCCCGCGTGCCGTCGCGCCACGCCGTCTTCAGCTCGAGCGCGACGCGGCCGGCGCGCCGCAGCGGCAGGCGCGCCTGCGCGAAGGGCGGACGCAATACATATCTGCACAGACGCTCCACCCCCGCCCGATCGTTCGCCGACACCCACACGTTGGCGTGCAGGTTGAAGCCCTCGAGGTGCGCCTGCCGCGGCCCGCGCGACGTCACGGCCGCCGTGTCGCGCTCGTCGCCGAGCCGCCGCACCCGCGCCCCTGCGCGCAAGCCCAGCGCCACCCGCCCCTGCACCGAGGCCCCGACGATCCCGGCCAGCACGGGGGACTCGTCCGCCAGCCGATCCGCCGGCCCCGTCGCCTCGTCGGCCGGCTCCAGGCCGCGGCGCACCAGCAGCCGTTGCACCCGGTGGCGGATCGTCGCGAGCGCCACGAAAACGGCACCAGGTGCTCGCGGGCGCAACCCTCACACTGAAACCGCGCCACGCCGTGCTCGAACACGCCGCACGTCAGGAACTCCCGGAACTCGCGCTCGACGAACTGCGGCAGGCCCGCCCCGTCGCCGGCCTCCGCCACCGCCTCCAGGAAGGCCTCCAGGTGGAGCGCGATGACCTGGTGGAGCACGGTGTGCTCGGCGTCTCGCGGGCGATACACGGGCGCGACACATCCCATGCCTCTGGGTAGCGCGCCCGCGCCGCCCTGCCCATGCCCAGAGATGGATACGCCGGCTCAGGCCCGCGCCGGCTCGCTGACGCCCCCACTCGGGCCAAGCCCTTCAGGCGCCGCCGGATCGCGCCGACCCGGCCGAGGTCGCACGCCCCGGCGCCAGCCGCGCACCGCATGCGGGATCTCCGGCGCGTTGCCGCCGATGTCGCGCACCCTCGCGCGGCGCGTCCCGATCTGGACGGGGATGGTCTCGCCGTCCACGACCCAGACGACGCGGCCCCTCATCGAGCCTCAGGCGTCCGTCCGTTCCCGACACACGCGTCAAGGAGGTCCGCCCAGTGAGTCGCCGACGCGAAGTCCAGCTCTCGGTAGAAGGCGGAGTGATCCAGAACGAGCGGGAAATAGATCGAGATCCCGCGGGCCGGTGCCATGAACGCGCCGACGTGTCCCTCGGCGATGATCGGGCTCCGGCCCTCGTCGCCGTCGATCATCCGTTGCATGTCGCGGCAGGCATCCGCGATGCGGCCCTTGCCGGTCGCGGTCGCCACGTTGCCGGCCAGGTGGTGCAGGTCCACGTACAGGCCCTCGAAGAACTGGAGCGTCCGGGTGTTCCTTTCGCCCACACTTCGGGCCCACACTTCGGGCTTGACGGGCTCGCTGTGCGCGCTATATCAGGGGCCATGGTCCCTGTGGACACGGCTTTCCCCGTCTTCAACGAGTTGAAGCGCGAGGAGAGCGTGCAGGCCGCCAGCAAGGGTCTGGCCTGAGGCGGCGCGGACCGAGGAGAGCACACATGCTGGCCGAGCTGCGGGAGCGCGACGCCACCGGCGAGATCGCCGCGATCTACGACGAGATCCGGCGGCTCTGGGCCGTCCCCTACGTCTCCTCGCTCCAGCGCCACCTGGCGACGCGCCCAGGCTGGCTCGAGTGGACGTGGGCCGCGCTGAGGCCGGCCTTCGCGAACGGAGGGGCCCAGGTCGCCGCCTGGCGCGCCGCGGAGGGCCTGACCGTCCCGCGGCTGGCGCCGATCTCGCGGCACGCGCTCCGCGTGTGGGGCGTGGACGCGAATGGGGAGGCGGCCATCCGCGCGGCATGCGCCAGCTTCGTCCGCGTGAGCCCGGTCAATCTCGTGCTGTCGGGTCTGCTCCGGCGACTCCTGCGCGGAGACCGACCCCCCGGCGCCGCCACTGACACACGGGGCTGGACACCTCCACCGCCACTGGGACCGCTGCCCGTCCTGGTCGACCCGGCTGCGCTCCCGCCTGCGCAGCAGGCAGTGCTGGCCTCTCTCGGCACGGTGGTGGGACAGCAGCCGTTCGTCCCGGGACTCTACCGGATGCTGGCGTCGTGGCCGGCCTTCCTCGCGCACGTGGCGACGGTGCTGCGGCCGCACCTGCAAGACGCGGCCACCCGGGCTGCGTGCCAGCGGCTCCTGGACGCGGTCGACGCCGAGATCCCGGCCGTGTTCGCCGCCCTACCGATGCCGCCCGCGACGCCCCCGATGCCGCCCGCCGGTGAGTTCGCCGACGTGCTGGCCGCGCTCGACACCTATCGCAAGACGAGCCCCGAGATGGTCGTCTTCGGCCGGATGATCGGGGACGCGTTGCCGGCTCCGGATGGAAGCGAGTCATGACTCTCCGCATCTTCATCGGCTGATCGAAGAACCTTTCGATTCATGGCACAGCCGGTGTACTGTCTCCTCGCCAGCGCAGAACTCTTCCATGGAGGTGATCGTCATGCGGTTGGTGCCCGTATCCGGCCTCGGGTTGGTGCTCCTCGCTTTGCTGCTCCTGCCGGCCATCCTGACGACGAACGTCTCGGCCGCGGAGCTGAAGTCGTCCTCGCCTCTGACTCCGCAGACCATTCGCCAAGCTCAGGAGGCCCTGAAGAACAAGGGCCGCGACCCCGGGCCGATCGACGGGGTCCTGGGACCACGCACCGTGGCGGCGCTGGACGCCTACCAGAAGGCCGAAGGGTTGGCGACGACTGGAAGGCTGGACGCCAAGACAATGGCGAGCCTGGGTATCCAGGTGTTGCCGGAACCCCGATTGAGAGCCGACCACGTCCAAGAGCTGCAGCAGGCGCTGGCCGACCGCGGGTACGATCCGGGGCCGGTCGATGGGGTGATGGGCACGCGGACGCGGGCGGCATTGAGAAAGTACGCGGCCGTCCCTCCGCCCCAGGCGCCGACGCCAGCAGACGAGACCATCAAGCGATTCAGAACCAACGAGCGTCGGCAGAGTCCGTGAAGGAGATCGCAGAAAATATAAAATCCGTTCTCAGTCACGGTCTCGGCGCGCATAGTCAGCCCACCTCCTGCGAGACGTCGACCAGCTCGCGCGGCTACGGACGGCTCAACGGGGAAGCGGTGGCGATGGTGGCGAGAGCCAGCCTGGATAGACGGCGCAGATGATCGAGGTCGCGTTGCCGGCACGGGAGGGAGGCGGGCCCTGACTGCCCTGGATCATTCAAGCGACTCTATTCGCGTTCGGACAATCTCCAGCATCTTCGCGGTTATAGCTCGGTCTTCTGGTCCGGAGCCCGGAAGCTCTGGCAGCGAGATCCGGCCGGCCGCCTCCTTCATCCGCTGAATCATGTCGCCGATCGCGGCGTCCGTGTCTGCTGCATTCAATCCTGCCGTGCTGGCAAGAGTCCGGAAGTCCGCGCGGTGCAGACGAGCGTCCTTGCCGTTGAGCGTGAGCGCCAAGCGGTCCCGCTGGAGTCTGGGAAAGACGCGCGTGGTCACCGCGTCGTAGAGCGGCGCCATCCGGACCGAGCGAAACTGCTCGTCTCCCGGTTCGGCAATCTTCAGCAGCGCCATGTTCTTCAGGTGCATGTCGCCGTCGGCGATCAGCCAAGCGAAAAGCGCCCGCTTGATCACGATCAAGACGTCTTCTTCCGGCGCGGTCGATAGCTGCCGGACGGCCTTTGCGACGCGTTCCATGGTGCCGTCATACTTCGCGTCAGTCGGCAGGTCGAGGACGGAGCAAAAGTCTTCCAGTGCGATCAGGCGCTTGTCTTCAACACTCTCGCGGATATCGAACCGCTCGACAAGCAAGGCCGGCCGCATGCCGTCGGGCATGGCGACGAGCGCCGCCGCAGGGACGGCAAACCCGGTGGCCCGGCCGAGCTCCAGGGCGGTCCATTCGATCACCGGCAGAGATTCGAACCCGCTTGTTCCTGCCGGCTTGAGGATATGAGTGAACGGCTTGCCGGTGCTCGGCGATATCGTGCCGCTGATATCGAGATACATCGGGGCCTTGATTTGGATGCCGGAGAGCCGCGGCGTGTCCGCGCGCTCGTAGATTCTCGCTAGGCTCCGCTCGAAGCTCTGCTCCATATCTCCCCTGCCCGGCCCCGCATACGCGCCGGTGAACACGCCGTTCGCGGCATATTGCTCCAGGCGCGTCAGCAGTATCTCGGGCGGCAGCGCCGCGAGCTCGGGTTCGCGCTCTACGATTGCGATGTTTGACATGTACCGCCTGCCCGACCGCAACTTCGCCCGCTCGTCGCGGTCTTTGAGGACCGCCTCGAGCCAGCCTTCGGGTAGCAGGGAGACAATAAAGGGCGGCAGCTTGCCGGGGGTGGTCTGGCGCACCACCGGAGGGCCGCTGCCCGGTGTCGGAGTCCACCGCCACTCGACGCCGTCATGGACAAGGTTCCCGATGCGCACGCCATGCCAGGCGACGATCAGGTCGAACGCCGCTTCGTTGCGCACCGGTGATGTCGCTGGGCCGCGCAGCAGGAACCGCTCGGCGTACTCCCCTTCCCGGTACCATTCGTTCTCGCGGGCCAGCGTCCAGACGGCATCGGCGGCGGCCGTGGGACTGCCGAATTCCTCGATCAGGTGCGCGGCGATGGCCTCGCGCATGGCTTCGTCGATTGACCCTGCATGCTCGCTTCGTAGCCGGAAGGCTTCGAGGAAACGCTGGCGGACGGAAGAGACATCGATCCGGAATTCGCCCATGCCGTCGCCCACAACCGCTGCGACGAGCGAGGGATGTTTGGGCACTTCATTCTGGATGATTTCGAGCGCCCGGATGCGGGTGCGCTTGTTGCGCCGGCCGCTCAGGAACAGGCGGCCGTCCCGGGTCGGGCCCAGGAGGACGGCGCTGGCGGCCGACAGGTATGCCCGGGGGTAGAGGTACTTCGCGATGCGGACGGCGTGCTTGAGAACCGTGGCGTCGATATCATCGTCGGCGTCCACGTAGACGCCCCGCATAAGCTGGACAAGCTTCCCCGTCTCGGCTTGGTAGTGGCTGCGCGTCTTGTCTATGGTTTCGCCGACGAGGTGGAGCGTCATTTCCTAATCTTTTAGCATCTCAGATGCGTGAAAGTTAGCACACAAACCGTACTGAGTCAATCTCTCTAACAATCGAGCATCTGAAATGCGTGAAAGTTTCATCTCACCTCTAAGGCTTCGCTGTCGAAGGCTCCGGGGGCCGGCGCTGCTTCCAGTCGGTGGCCTGCTCGTAGGCCCAGCCGATGCGCAGCGCCATCGCCTCCTCGCCCGCATTGCAGACGATCTGTAGCGACAGCGGAAGCCCGGCGGCGGTGAAACCGTCCGGCACGGCGAGAGCGCAGAGACCGAGATAGTTGACGGCCCGGGTGAAGTGCGCGGCGGTGCCGGACTGGTCCGCCTGGTCGATCGGGATGGGCGGCATCTGCGTCGTCGGCGTCAGCAGCGCGTCGACGTCGGCGAGCGCGGCAGCGACGACCCGCCGGCGCTCTTCCCGCTCCGCCAACGCGAGCAAGTAGTCGCGCGCCGAGACGCCGCGCCCGATCTGGATGCGCGGCCGAACGTGCGGGTCAATCGGCAAGCTCTCGTCATCGACGAGATGCCCGACGAACCGATACCCCTCGGCGCCGATGATGCGTCCGGTGGCCGCGGCGTAGTCGCTGAAGCGATGCGGCAGTGCGGGGCGGACGATCCGGGCGCCGAGCTTGCCGAGCGTCTCGACGGCAGCGTCGTAGGCGGCCAGCACGTCCTTGTCGACGCCCGCGCGCTCCGCGTCGGGCATCACGCAAAGCCTGAGACCGGCGACGCCTTGCCGGAGCGTGGGCAGCGGATCGACGGGCGCCCACGCGAGCGTCTGCGGATCGCGCGGATCGGGCCCGCTGAGCACGCGGAAGATCAGCGCGGCGTCCTCGACGGAACGTGCCAGCGGCCCGGGCGTGTCGAGCGTGGAGGAGAGCGGCAGGACGCCATGCGTGCTGATCCGGCCCGTGGTCACCTTCAAGCCCACGATGCCGCACCAGGCGGCGGGCAGCCGCACGGAGCCCCCGGTGTCGGTGCCGATGGCCACGGGCGCGAGACCCGCCGCCACCGCCACGCCCGAGCCGCTCGACGAGCCGCCGGGCGTCCGGTGCACCGCGAGATCCCACGGGTTCCTCGGCGTGCCGAGATGCGTATTGGTGCCCCAGCTCCCCATCGCGAACTCGACCGTGTGCGTCTTGCCGAGGACGATCATGCCGGCCGCGATGAGCCGCTCGGCGAGGGTGGCGGTGACCGGAGACACGCGCTCGGCCCACACCTTCGATCCGCCCGTGGTGACTCGCCCCTCGAGGTCGACGAGGTCCTTGAGCGCGATGGGGACGCCGTGGAGCGGCCCCACACGGTGGCCGGCGCGGATCGCCCGGTCGGCGCCCTCGGCGGCCAGGCGCGCATCGGCCTCGTAGACGGCGATGAACGCGTGCAGGACGGGGTCCCGGCGGCGAATCCGCTCGAGCAGCGCCTCGACGGCGTCGACGGGCGAGAGCGTGCGCGCGCCGAACGCGCGAGATAGCTCGGCAACGCTGGCCCACACGGGATCGATTCGGGTCATGTGTCGTCTCCTCGAAGCGCGAGCATCACGACGTTCCTTTCGTCGTGCTTCCGCCGACTGCACAGCCCACCACTCGCGAAGCGCCGTGAGTACATCTCGGCTCGGGCCACCGAGTCAAATGCGATTCGGAGGCGAAGGCAGAGCACTCCGGCCCATAGGCAACATCAACGCCAGCGTGCTCTCAACCCTTGAGGACCGGCACGCCGTGGTCTTCGGCCGCGCATCTTCGTGCCGCGATCCCATTCTCGTTCGCCTCAACGATAGGGAGGTATTTTTGGCCGCTTTCCGCTGAGGCCCGTACATTCCTGGATATCGCACTCTACTTGGAGCCTTCGCTTCTGGCGATACCGCACCATTCTTGAACGATGGCTGGGAGTCGCTCTACGACCTCCCGGCCAAACAGAGCCTCATCCACGTATCCCATGTGGAGCATGTCTACTATTCGACATAGGTACGATTTTCCACATTCCCACCACGTGTAGTGGTCGTCCACAATGAGATAGTGTCGAACATGAATCGCCTCATGCTCTCGGAGCTCCTCCAACTCCATCCCGTCGAGGAGAGTCTCATAGACCCCGTCGGCGACGCGGCTACCGAACGTGGTGGTGTAGTAGTACTCCTTGATCTCCCAAACAGCGATGGGGTTGACGGCGTGTGGAAACGCTCCATCAACCCGGCGGGCAAGGGTCCGCAGAGGCGCACCGTCCTTGGTCACCGTGGTAAGCGCGCGGGGATCGTAGTCACACTTGAAGCCCGGACTGTTGGCTTCGATCAGCATATTGACGAGGCCTGTGAGGAATGCCGGAGCCTTCTTCTTGCCCTTCTGCTTGTTCATTGGGAGTGGGCAGGAAGGTCGGAGACGGGCACGATGCTCCTTGAAGAGCGTGCGGGCTTGTGCAGCGTTCAGCAGGCGAGGCTCGACGTAGGTATTAAGTTTGTCGGCCCGGAAAGTAAAATAATCGAGGAGAGTGCGGCCAGTCGTCGTAAGGGAGCCCTGCGGGTCAACAATATGATCGTGACGAAGCCCGACCTTTTTGTAGGCATCCGCGATCTCTTTGAGTGTTGGGACCTTGATCTGCCCTTCGCCTCGGACCGTATATCCCACCGCTTGGCCGATGGCCCTGACGTTCGCCCAAAAGGTGCTTGGCTGGCTGAGAAAACGAGGATCCGGGGTCATGCTTGCTTCTCTTCAAAGCGACGGACGATTTCCGCGAGTGATATCCGCAGGGCTTCGCACACTTGGGCCACTTCAACGAAATCGAGCTGGCGCTCACCGCTTTCGTATTTGCTAACAAAGGACTGGGGCTGGCCGAGCCGCTCGGCGAGGTCTATCTGCCGAAGACCCTTCTCCACTCTGATGGTCCGGAGGAGGGTACGAAGGCGCTCTGCCATCTCCTGGCCCGAGGGTCCCATGGGTGAGGACGCTATCTTGAACTAGACTCATATCCCAAATCGGGATACACTCTGCCCATTGGCGTTTAGGAATTCTTACCCCACACTATCTAGGGCTATGAGAACTCAAGCGAGTCTCTTCGAGGATGTCCCCAGCCGAGCGGGAAGCGCACCTCAAGGTCAACTGCTCAAGTGGATCGGTAACAAGCAACGGATGGCCGAGGAAATCGTCGCGCACTTCCCGAAGAGCTTTGGAACCTATCACGAGCCATTCTTGGGAAGCGGGGCCGTCTTGGCCACGCTTGCGCCCGCGCGTGGCCGAGCATCTGACTCGTTTGGTCCGCTGATGGAGATTTGGCAAGCGCTCAAGGACGCACCTGACAAACTAACGGAATGGTACTCGAAGCGATGGCACCGGATGTTGGCAGGGCAGAACGTTAAGGTGTATGAGGAGATCAAAGCCTCATACAACGCGCACCCGAATGGGGCGGACCTCTTGTTCCTCTGCCGATCTTGTTATGGTGGTGTTGTACGCTTCCGCAAGGACGGCTACATGTCAACGCCGTGCGGTGCGCATCGGCCCATCCCTCCGGAAGCCTTTGCCCATCGAGTTCAAGACTGGCACAGGAGAGTATCGGGTACCGTCTTCTCGCTCATGGAGTACGAAAAGGCCATGAGCCTTGCGGCGCCAGGAGACGTTATCTACTGCGACCCGCCGTACAGTCATAGTCAGTCCATTCTCTACGGTGCCCAAGATTTTAGTTTGGCGCACCTCCTCAAGGTGATCGAGGAGAGTAAGAAGCGAGGAATCTTCGTAGCCTTGAGCATCGATGGCACCAAGCGGTCCGGAGACACGATCTGCGAATTGCCAATCCCTCGGGGCTTGTTTGCCCGCGAGAGCTTCATCAACTGTGGACGTTCAATGCTCAAGCGGTTCCAGATGAATGGGAAGAGCCTGAAAGGCGAACTCGTGGCAGATAGACTTCTCCTGACGCACTAGATTTGCCGGTCAACATCGCTATCCCGTATCTCGCGGGGTTATGCCGTGCTTGGCCGACAAGCCCTGACTAACTCTCCCGCCTACACCAGCGGCCAGGGGTAGCGGTGGCCGCTCCTGTCCCCGGGGAAGCGGGCGTAGTCGGCAAGCGCCTGGGCGCGGACGCGGAGGGCCTGCTGCTCATGGGCGTCGAGGAGATCGGCGAGCGGCTCGGGTAGCCCGTCCTTCACGAAACTCTTCAGGTCCTCCAGCACTCCTTTCGGGATCGGCTCGCCGGCGTAGTCCCAGATGACGGTGCGGAGCTTCATCTCGGTGTGGAAAGTCAGGCCGTTGTCGATGGCGTAGATCAGGTTGTCGGGGCCGAGGAGGGCCCATAGGCAACATTAACGCCAGTTCGTATCACGCGGCCCCATGCAGTGGGCATCCAGAACCCCCTGAAAGACCCCAGCGTCGTCGAGCCGCCGGCCCCGGAGCCCTCCCTGGAGTCGAGACCGCCCGGCTCTGATCCGGCTCGTGCGGCGATTCTGCTCCCGGGACAGGGGGCGTCGTCAAGGGCCGCGTGAGCGGTTGCGAGCGCGTTCACGTGCGCCCAGCTATTCACGGCCCGGCCGCCGCTCGAGCATGTATAGTATTTCCTTCCGCTGTTGCACCGTATCATCCATGATCCGGGCTGCGGCGCTCGGGCCGGCCCGGCCAGGCCCAGCCAGGTCCGGAGAGGAGCGAGAGATGACCACGGTAGAGCTGAGCCCCGAGGGCCTCAAGCAGCACATCGGGCGGCGCGCCGTCTCGTCCGACGTGGTCACGCCCGGACCCGCGAACCTGCTGCGCCTGAGTTTCGGGCGCCCCGAACCCGAGCTCCGCCATGGTGACCCGCTGCCGCCCGGCTGGCTTTGCCTCTACTTCCTGCCGCAGTTCCCGCCCAACGGCCTGCGGCCCGATGGCAGCCCGCTCGACGCAGGCGTGGTCCCGCCCATGCCGCTGCCGCGGCGCATGTTTGCCGGCGAGCGACTGCGCTGGCATCTGCCGATCCGTATCGGCGACGAGCTGCGGCGTGAGACCGAGCTGGCCGACCTGACGATGAAGCCGGGCGCCACCGGCACGCTGGTGTTCGCGTCCGTGGTCAACCGCGTCTACGGTCGGGAAGGGCTTGTGCTCGAGGAGGAGCGGCGCACCGTGTTCCGCGAGGAGGTCCGGGCCGGCGAGCGGAACCAGGCTCCCCGGCGCGAGGATGCCCCCGCCGACGTTCCATGGCGGCGGAGCATCACCCCGGATCCGGTCCTCCTCTTCCGCTTCTCGGCCCTCACCTTCAACAGCCATCGGATCCACTACGATCGTCCTTGGGCCATGGAGGTCGAGGGATACCCGGGGCTGGTCGTGCATGGACCGCTCACCTCCACCCTGCTCCTCGACTTCGCGCGTGATCACAACCCCGGGCGCGCGGTCCAGAGCTACACGACCCAGGCGCGCGCCCCCCTCTTCGACAACGCGCCGTTCGAGTTGCGGGGCCGGCCGAGCGCGGATGGTCGTGGCGCCCTGCTGTGGGCCGTGACCCCGGAGGGTACCGTCGCCATGAGCGCGCAGGTGGAGTTCGCGTAGCGGGCGTCCGCCGAGCCGGCGCCGAGACTTGAGCCCCATGCCCATTGATATTGGACTGACCGGACTCGCTATGCCCATCGCCGAGCTCCCCGGGCTTGCCCAGGAAGCCGAGACGAGAGGATATCGTACCGCGTGGGTGGGCGAGGCCTCCGGCCTCGAGGCGATCGCGCTCTCCACCCTGATCGCCACCCACACGCGGACTCTCAAGATCGCCAACGGCGTGATCCCCGTCCAGACCCGCACGCCCATCGTGTATGGCCAGGCGGCGGCGACGCTCGCGCATCTCGCTCCCGGTCGGTTCGCGCTCGGGCTCGGCCTGTCGAGCGAGATCATCGTGGGCCAGTGGCACGGGCTGCCGTTCGCTCCGTCGGTCCAGCAGATGCGGGAAGCCGTCCAGATCATCCGGATGACGACCGCGGGTGAGCGCGTGAACTTCGAGGGCCGGTTCTACCGGCTCAAGAACTTCCGGCTCTCGATCCCCGCCCCGTCGCCCGCGCCGCAAATCTATCTGGCGGCGCTCGGGCCCAGGATGTGCGAGCTGGCGGGTGAGGTCGCCGACGGCGTCCTCCTCAACTGGATTCCGCCTTCCGCCGTGCCTGCATCGCTGCGCCACGTCGAAGCCGGGGCCAAGCGGGCCGGACGGAGCCTGGCGGA
>JAUSJX010000022.1 GCA_030647435.1 Candidatus Rokuibacteriota bacterium | reverse complement strand
GCCAGCCCGTGTCGCCCAAGTGCTCGGAGTGTCCGGTGCGCGCGCCCTGCGCGCGCGTCGGTGTCACCCGCTCGCGCTAATCCGAAGCTTCCTCAGCAGCGCGAGGGCGGCCCTGTCGGCCTTGGGCTCTGGATCCTTGGGCGTCTCGAGGACCATCGGCGCGCGGGCAAAGCGTCGGTCTCTCATCAGGCAGCGGAACGCATCCTTTCCGAGCCGCCCTCTGCCGATCTTCTCGTGACGGTCGAGGCCCGACCCCAGCGGCGTCTTGGCGTCGTTGAGGTGGAAGGCCCGCACGTGCCGGAGTCCCACGATCGCGGCGCATGATTTCATCACGCCCTCGTAGCCCGCGCGGGTTCGCAGGTCGTAGCCGGCGGCGAAGAGGTGGCAGGTGTCGAGGCAGACGCCGACGCGCTCCGGCGCCCGCGCGCCGCCGAGGAGCGCGGCCAGCTCTTCAAAGCTCCGCCCGATCGTCGCGCCGCCGCCCGCGGTGTTCTCCAGCAACACACTGACGCGATAGCCCCGGGTCCTCGACGTCACCTCGTCGAGCGCATCGACGATGCGCCGAATGCCCGCCTCGAGACCCTGCCCCTTGTGCGAGCCCGGGTGGATGATCACGAAGGGCAGCGCCAGTGCTTCGGCGCGCTCGAGCTCGTCGTGAAACGCGCCGACCGCGCGCGTCCATTCCGAGGGATCCGGCGCCGCCAGGTTGATGAGGTAGGAGGAGTGGGCGAACACCGTCCGGATGCCGGTTGCCTTCCAGGCGGCGGCGAACTGCCGGATCTCCTCCTGCGTGTACGGCTTGGCGGTCCACTGGAGCTGGTTCTTGAGGAAGATCTGGACCACGGAACAGCCGGCCTCGCGCCCCCGCTCGAGCGCGCGATAGAGCCCGCCGGCGATGGACATGTGGGCCCCGAGCAGGTCGCGCGTCCCCCGCGCCTTCGGGCTCAGCCGAAGATCTCCCGCAGCCGCCGGTCACGGTACTCGAAGAGCCCCGCGATGCGGCGGCCGGCGCCGAGCGCGTGAGCCGCGCGGCCGAGAGGCCCCAGCGGCAGCCGGTAGGTGACGCGGTCCTCGACCCAGGTTCCGGGCGCGTCGCCGCCTTCGCGCTCGGGCTCCTCCAGAAAGCGGTGACGGTGCTCCCATCGCGCGAAGGGCCCCCAGAGCTGGGCGTCGACGAAGCGGAACGGCGGGTCGAACTCGCGCACCATCACGCGCCAGCGGACGCGAAACCCCGCCATCGGCACGCTGAAGTCGAGCACGGCTCCCGCATCGAGGCGGTCCGGCGGCTCCACGAGCCACCTCGGGCGTGCCCACTCCGGATGGACGGCGGCGAGGTTCTTCGGGTCCGCAAAAAAGCCGAACACCTCCGGGCGCCGCCGTGCCAGCCACAAGCGGCGCTCGATCACGTAGTCCGGCATGGCGGGCGTCGGCGCGCGGCATCCGGCCGGGAGCGGAGACTGCGCTCCCGGCCGGCCCGCGAATCAGCCGAGCTTCTTTACCTCGGCGAGAACCTTGTCCGGGTCGGGCAACTCGCCCTTGCCGTAGCGCTCGACGAAGGCAATCTTGCCCTGCTTGTCGACGATGAAGGTGGCGCGCACGTTGGCGTTCCAATCCGGCCAGTAGACGCCGTAGTCCTTGCTGACCGATCGCTGCACGTCGGAAAGAAGCGGGTAGTTCGAGATGCCGACCGATTTAGCCCAGTTCTCATGGCTGAAGGGGCTGTCCGTGCTGATACCCAGGACCTGGGTATTCGCCGCCTCGAAGTCCTTCACGCGCTTATCGAAGGCGGGCATGCACGTGGATCAGCCTGGGGTCCAGTCCAGCGGGTAGAACAGCAGCACCACGTTCTTGCCCGGGTAGTCCTTCAGGCTCACTTCCTTGAGTCCGATGGTCTTCATGGTGAAGCCGGGCGCCGCATCGCCGACGCCCGGCGCTTTCGCATCGCTCATTTCTGTGACCCTCCTTTCGCTCGTGGAATATCGCGTCTGCGGTCGATCATACCCGACCGGCCAGGGCTCTTCAATCGTTGCTCCATGCGCGAGGAGGGTTTGCGCCGGCCCGCCCAGAGGCTCCGGCGCCTGGACTCGAGCGCCTCGTCCGGGAGGCCGAGGTAGCCAGCCGCCGTCACGACCCTTCCCGTCTGCCACAGGCGCCTGAAGCGCTCCGGGTAATTCTCAGCTCGGAGCGCGTGATGATCGAGGATCACGCGGCAGTCCGTGCGGTCCAGCACGCGCAGGAGGTGGTCGATGCCCTGGTCGATGAGCGCCGCGCCGAGCTGGTGCTCGAGGTAGGCGGGCGGCCCCGAGAGGTACAGGATGTCCGGCCTCTCACGGATCAGGTAGGCGGCGGCGACGGCGGAGAGCGGCCCCTGCACGTCCGAGGCGTGGACGAAGCGCGTACCCTCGCGCAGGTCGGTCACGGTCAACGCCACCACGTAGCCGAGGCCGGTGCCCTCGACGCCGTGGGCGAGGGGCGGCGACGCGGCAAGGCGGGCGTCCGCGGTCTCCATGGTCCTGCCGTCCGCCGAGTCGAGCCGGCAGCCGCCGGCGATGGCCTTCCACAGCTCCCCCGCCCGCTGGGCCTGGCGTGGGTTGATCATCCGCTTCGCGTCCTTGGCCCACACCGTGCGCCCCTGGTAGAGGCCCGGGTCGTGGCGGAAGTGGTCCTCGTGGTAGTGGCTGAGGAAGATCAGGTTCGCGCGCGCGGCATAGCCGGAGATGCGGTCGTTGGCGCGCTTGAGAGCCTCCCACTCCGCATCGGCCGGCGGCAGTCCGAAGCGGTTGGGCCCCAGCGCCGCGCCCGGGTCGATGAGGACCCGCGTCTGCCCGCACTCGACATAGGTCGCCATCGACCGCACACCGAGCGAGTCGCCCGCCAGCGGGACGACCTTCACGCGCAGCGGCCGCCGTCCACGATGAATGGGCTGCCCGTCACCATCGAGGCGTCGTCCGAAGCGAGGAAAAGCGCCGCCTTGGCGATGTCCTCGGGCTGGTTGAGCCGCCCGAGCGGCACCGTCGCCCGGTAGCGCTTCATGCCTTCGTCATCCACCTCCTTCTTGCCCATGAAGGTCGACAGCATGGGGGTTTCGGTGGCAACAGGTGCAATAACCACGACGCGGATCCCGAACGGCGCGAGCTCCACTGCTAAGCTCTGGCCCATGGTCGTCACGGCGCCTTTGGATGCCGCGTAGCACTGCCCGCCCGGCCGGGGCTTGAACGCCGCGGTCGAGCCCGTGATCAGGAAGACCCCGCGCTTCTGCTTCTTCATGACGGGGGCCGCGAACTTGGCGCCGAGGCAGACGCCCTTGACGTTGACCGCCATGATGCGGTCGAAGACGGTCTCGTCGACCTCGTCCACGGACGACGGCCACTGCGGCACACCCGCGTTGGCGTAGAAGACGTCGAGCCGGCCCCAGCGTGCGACGGTTTGCGCGACGGCTTCGCGGTTGTCCTCCCCTCGGCTCACGTCCGCGGTGATGGCCATTGCTTGGCCCCCGGCCCGCTCGATCTGTTCGGCCGTCGCCCGGGCGGAGTCCGGCTTGAGGTCCACGACGGCCACCCTGGCGCCCTCCGCAGCGAACAGGAGCGCGGAAGCCTGCCCGATGCCCGACCCTGCGCCCGTCACGATCGCCACCCTGTCCTTGAGCTTCATGCAGGTTCTCCTTTTGGGGACGTCTTCGACTCCTTCACATCGGCGACGCGCCCGCCTGTGGCCCGCAGGAGCTCGTCGGGCGTCAGCGGAAAGACGCACTCGGGTACGCCCGCCGCCGCGTAGATCAGGCCATGGCGCAGCAGGTCCTCGTCCACCCAGATCGGCAGCGCCGTGTCATGGCCGAGCGGCGGCACACCGCCGATGGCGTAGCCGGTCGCCCGCTTGACCGTATCCGCATCGGCGCGGCGCACCTTCCCGCCCGCCAGCAGGCCCAGCTTCCGCTCGTCCACGCGGTTGACCCCCGAGGCCACGACCATGACGGGCGCGCCATTCACGGTGAACACCAAGGACTTCGCGATCTGCTCCACGCGTACGCCGACGGCGTCGGCCGCCTGCTGCGAGGTGCGCGCCTCGACGGCGAGCTCCACCACCGTGCGCTCCAAACCCAGCTTAATGATCGCGGCCTGGACGCGCAGCGCGGCGGGCTTCACGCGGCACTCAAAGCGTCAGCTCGGCCATCACCCGCAGCGCGTCCGCCTGTCCCACGCCGCAGATCATCGTGGTCACGCCCGATTTCTTCCAGGCCTCCAGCCGCTCGCGGATCCGCTCCTTGGGGCCGCACAGCGCCACCTCGTCCACGAGGGCGTCGGGCACTGCCGCCGCCGCCTCGTCCTTCTTGCCCGAGAGGTAGAGATCCTGGATGGCCCTGGCCGCCGCCTCGTAGCCGTAGCGGCACACGAGGTCGTTGTAGAAGTTCCTGCCGCGGGCGCCCATGCCGCCGACATAGAGGGCGAGGCGGGGCTTGACCATGGCGCGGCATGCGGCCGCGTCGTCTCCCACGATCACCGGCACGGTGGGGGCCAGGTCGAAGCGCGCGAGCGATTTCCCGCCCCCGGCCCGCGCGAAGCCCGCGTCGAGGGACTCCTTGAACACGCCCATCCGCTGGGGCGAGAAGAACACGGGCAGCCAGCCGTCGGCGATCTCCGCCGCCAGCGCCACGTTCTTCGGGCCGATGGCCGCAAGGTAGATGGGGATGTCGGGCCGGCTGTGCAGGATGGACTTGAGCGGCTTGCCGAGCCCCGTGGCGTCGGGACCCGCGTAGGGGATCTGGTAGTACTGCCCCTTGAACTCGAGCGGCTTCTCTCGCCGCCACACCGAGCGCACGATCTCGACGTACTCGCGGGTCTTCAAGAGCGGCTTGCCGAAGGCCACCCCGTGCCACCCCTCGACCACCTGCGGCCCCGAGACGCCGAGCCCGAGGAGAAAGCGCCCGCCCGAGAGCTGATCGAGCGTCGTCGCGGTGGTCGCGGTCAGGGTGGGCGTACGCGCGGGGATCTGCATGATCGCCGTGCCCACGCCGATGCGTTCCGTCACCGCGGCCACCCAGGTGATGGTGGTGACCGCGTCGGAGCCGTACGCTTCCGCCGACCACACCGAATGGAAGCCCAGCCGGTCCGCTTCCTGCACGAGCGGCAGGTCTATCCTGAGGGCCGAGCCGGAATAGCCCATGTTCAAGCCGAGGCGCATATCATCCTCCGTGGCCACGACGTGGCCGTGAGACCTTCCCTGGCCCCTGCCAGCCGTAGCGCGCCAGGGACACGCGCCCGCTTCGCAGGAGCACACCTTCTTGCTCGAGCAGGATACGCTGGGTCAGCATGCTCCCGTGAGCCGCCCGGAGGCTGATCCCGCCCCCGGCATTGACGACGCGATGCCACGGCAGCCCTGACGGACAGCTCCGCAACGACAGGCCCACCATGCGCGCGTGGCGCGGCCGGCCGAGCCAACGCGCGATCTGACCGTAGGTCGCGACCCGCCCGCGCGGGATCCGGCCGATCAGACGCCAGGCCTCCCGGCGGAAGTCCGTCACGGCCCGATGCCCCCGAACTGCAGCTCGTACAGCCGCGCGTAGAGCCCGCCCTGCGCCACCAGCTCGGCGTGCCGACCGGCCTCACGGACCCGCCCCCTGTGCAGCACGAGGATCCGGTCGGCCGTCTGGATCGTCGAGAGCCGGTGCGCGATGACGACGCTGGTCCGGCCTCGCAGCAGCTCCTCCAGCCCCGCGCGGATCAGCGCCTCCGACTCGGGGTCCACGCTCGATGTCGCCTCGTCGAGCGCCAGGACGGCCGGATTATAAAGGAGCGCCCGGGCGATGGCCAGCAGCTGCCGCTGCCCCTGCGAAAGGTTCTGGCCGCGCTCGTGGATCTCCTGCTGGAGGCCGCTCGGGAGCGACGCGACCACGCGGTCCGCGCGCGCCGTCCGAAGCGCGCGGTCGATCTCGTCACCCAGCGCCGCCGCGCCCGCACCGACCCGGAGGTTGTCCTCCACGGTGCCGGTGAAAAGAAATACCTCCTGCGGAATGACACCGACCTGGCGGCGCAGCGCGGTCAGGTCCCACTCGCGGACGTCCCGGCCGCCCACCAGCACCTGTCCCCGCGACGCGTCGTACCCGCGCGTCATCAGCCGCACGATCGTGCTCTTGCCCTCGCCCGTCGGCCCGACGAGCGCCACGCGCTCCCCCGCCGCGACCGTGAACGAGCAGTCCCGCAGCACCCAGTCCTCTCCATTGTAGGCGAACCAGACGTTTCGGAACTCGACAGCCGCGGCGCCGGGTACGCCGGCGACGACAGCTCCGGCCGGGGAACGGACGGCAGGCTCCGAGTCCAGCAGGCCGAACACGCGCTCGGCGGCGACCGTGGCGGCCTGCATCACCGTGTACTTGGCGCCCAGGTCCCGGATCGGCAGGAAGAAGCGGCCCGTGTATTCGAGGAAGGCGACGAGCCCGCCGAAGGTGAGCGCACCCGTCAGCACCTGGCCGCCGCCGTACCAGAGGAGAAGCCCCACCGCCGCCGAGCCGATGGCCTCGACACCCGCGTAGAGCAACGCGTCGAAGAACGTCGAGCGGAACTGCGCCCGCCTGAGGTCGCCGTTGAGCCCCGCGAAAAGCTCCGCCTCCCTTCGCTCGCGGGCAAAGAGCTGGATCACGGCCATGCCCTGGAGCGACTCCTGGAGAAAGGCGTTGAGCCGCGCCAGGCGGGTCCTGACCCCGCGGTAGCTGTCTCGGGCTTTCAGCCTGAAGTACGCGGCGCCTGCCGCGAGGACAGGCACGAGGGCGAAGGTGACGACGGCCAGCTCCCAATTCAGGACCAGCATCAGGACCACGATGCCCCCGAGCGTCAGGACGTCGCCCACCACGGCCATGGCGCCGCTCGCAAAGAGCTCGTTGATGGCCTCGACGTCAGTCAGGACGCGCGTCATCAAGCGCCCGACCGGGCTCCGGTCGAAGAAGGCCGCGTCCTGCCGCTGGAGATGGGCGAAGAGCGCCGCGCGCAGGTCGTGCATGACCCGCTGGCCCGCGAGCTGCGTCAGGTACGAGATGGCGACGCGCAGGCCGTAGAGGGCGATCAGGCAGCCCAAATACGCCACCGCGATCCGGCTGAGCCCCGGCCAGTCGCCCGTGAGGATGTACCGATCGATGGCGATCTTGGTCAGCCAGGGCTGAAGGAGCTCGAGCGCCGCGACCGCGGGGAAGAGGATCATCGAGAGCAGCACGAGCCGGCGGTGGGGGCGCGTCACGCCCCAGAGCCGGCGCATGAGCCGTGGGTCGTAGGCCTTCCCGAGGAGCTCGGGGTCGAGCTCAGTCATTGGCCAGCTCCTGCTCGATCTGCTGGATGCGCCAGAGCCGCGCGTAGAGCCCGCCCGAGGCGAGGAGGGCGGCGTGAGTCCCCTGCTCGACCACGCGCCCCTCGTCCAGGACCACGATCCCGTCCGCTTCCTGCGCCACCCGCAGGCGGTGGGTCATCGCGAGCGTGGTCCGCCCCGCGACGGCGGCCCGGAGCGAGCGAAGGATCTCGGCCTCCTTGCCCGCGTCCACCGCCGAGAAGACGTCGTCCAGCACGAGGATGGGCGGCTCGGGCACGAGCGAACGCGCGAGCGCGACCCGCTGGCGCTGGCCGCCCGACAGCGTCAGCCCACGCTCCCCGACAACGGTCGCCCAGCCTTCCGGAAAACCCTCGATCTCGGGACCCAGCCCCGCAGTCTCCGCGGACGCCCGGAGTCGAGCCTCCGGGGCGGCCTCGTCGCCCAAGGCCACGTTGTCGCTGATCGAGCGCGAGAAGAGGAAGGCCTCCTGCGGCACGTAGCCTATGGACCGGCGGAGACGCTCGCGCGACAGCTCCCGCACGTCACGCCCTCCGACGAAGACCGTCCCGGGCGGCGGCTCGTACAGCCGGCTCACGAGCGCGCCCAGCGTGGACTTGCCGCTGCCCGTCGGCCCCACCACGACGACGGTCGCCCCTTCGGGCACCGTGAAGCTGACGTCGTCGAGCGCCCGCCCGCGGCCGTCGTAGCCGAAGGAGAGCCGCCTGAACTCGATCGGGCCATTCAGCAACGGAGGCCCAGAAATGGCCCCCGTACTCCCCCCACCTGCTGCCACCGTGTCGGTCTCTTCAGTCGGCTCTTCGGCATGGCCGGGGGTGTCCAGGATCTCGGCGATGCGCGTCATGGCTGCGAGCCCACGCTTGAGGTTGGCGAGGGTCCAGCCCAGCGCGATGGTCGGCCAGGCCAGGTGCGCCAGGTACCCGGTGAACGCCACGAAGGCGCCCAGCGTCAGGCGCCCCTCGATGACGCCCCTGCCGCCGACCCACAGGACGATGAGCCCGCCAAGGCCGGAGATGAGGCCCAACATCGGCGAGAAGGCCGCCTGAGTGCGCGCGAGCCGGAGGCTCCGCGCGAGGTACTCGCCGTTGAGCCTGCCGAAGGCGTCGATCTCCCTCGTCTCCATCGTGTAGGCGCGCACGACGGGCATGCCCGTCAGGTTTTCCTGCACCCGGGCGGAGAGCGCGCCCAGCTGCTCCTGCACGGCCGTGGACTCTATCGCCACCTGGTGGTTGAAGCGGCGCGCGAGCAGGACCAGCAGTGGCGACGGCGCGAGCGCCCAGAGCGTGAGCCATGGGTCGATCGTCCACATGGCCGCGAGCGTGCCCGCGAAGGTGAACGTGGTGCCCGCGAGCATCACGGCGCCGAAGCCCGCGAGCGCGCGCAGCGCCTGGACGTCGTTGGTCGCGCGCGACATGAGGTCGCCCGTGCGGTGAGTCAGGTAGTAGGCCGGGGAGAGGGTCTCGAGGTGTGCGTAGAGGTCGCGCCGCACGTCGTGCTCGACCCACTGCCCGGCGCCCAGCATCGTGAAGCGCGAGCCCAGCCTCGCCAGGGCGTGGAGAGCGGCCAGGAGAACGATCACGCCGGCGTGAAAGGCAAGCGCGTCGCCACCGCTGCGGAGGCCGTCGATCGCCTCCTTGAGCTGCCACGGGATGCCGAGGGAGAACACGGTCGCCAGCAGGAGACAGCCGCCGCCCGCGCCATAGCGGGCGCGGTAGGGACGGATGTAACGGAGCAGGCGGCGGGTCGGGGACACCCGCCCAGTATACCGAGGCTAGGCTTTGACCGCCTGCGGCGGCTCGTCGGCGTACGACGTGAGCGCGGCGTACACCGAGAACAGCATCGGCGTGGGACCGTGGGCCCACGCAGGCGTGGACGTCTGCCCTACAGCGGCTTGGCGGCCAGAGGTTGACAGCTCCCACCCGCGGCGTCGAGGCTCCGGTTTGACCTTCCCGGCGCGCTCCGGCAGGATCGGCGCGACATGGGGGAAGCGTGTATCCGCGCTGTGCCAAGCAAGAGCCCGGGCCTCGGGGGGCCCTGTCCGAGAATAGGCTTTATGTTGTCTACGCCCATCGGGACTTGCGCATCCGTTCCCTCGCTGGGTTGGGGAGCGTCATTCTCTCAAGTTTCCGCTGGACCGAAATTCGCCAGGCAGGTCAACGCCTCATTGACAGCGTCTGCATAGGGTGTATCCTACCGGACTAGACCAAGTGGTCTAGTCGGAGCTGACGCAGTCAAAAGGAGAAACGACTATGCGGGTGGCGAAAGACAACGTGGACGTCAGGATGGAGATTCCAGGTGCCGTGATCCGTCAGCGAACGGATTTTGGCGACGTGAGCGGATTCGACAAGATCAGCAGCGAGTATTTCACTCTCTCGGCGGGCGTCGATACCACCCCACTCCTCCAGGGACTGGAAGGCGACCTCTGCCAGTGCCCCCACTGGGGCTTCGTCTTGCGCGGCCAGCTTACTACGACCGATGCAAAGGGCGTGCGGGAGACGGTGAATGCGAATGACCTGTTCTACTGGCCGCCCGGGCACAACGTCAAGGTCGACGCTGACGCGGAGATCGTCATGTTCAGTCCCCAGCGCGAGCACAGCCAGGTCATAAACCACATGATCGAGAAGGTAAGGGGCTAGCTCGTTCCCGGGAAACGGGGAGCCGCGACGTGGAAGGTCGACGGCTGCGAACGCCGGCACGCGCGACGCCGCGCCGCCGTTCGAGTCTGAATTCGGCTGCGCGAGGCGGTTCGCTCCCTGGGATTCGTTACTCGACCATCCACAATGCAGATGACGCATCCAACCAAGCAGCGCCTGCTCGATGCGGGGTTGGCCATGCTCCTGGAGCATGGCTACAACGATCTGGGCATCCAGGCCCTGCTTGCGGCCACGGGTACTCCGAAGGGTTCTTTCTACCATCATTTCAAGCACAAGGAGGACTTCGCGCTCCAGGTCATCGACCAGTACATGCGGCAAGTGCATGCGGGCCTTGACGTTTGCCTCGGAGACAAGGGCCGTCCCCCGCTCGAGCGGGTGCGCCGGTTCTTCGAGTTGACGCAACAGAACTACCGGAAGGAGGGTTACATGGGCTGCCTATTGGGCGGACTCGGACAGGAACTGTCGGGCGTGAGCGAGGTGTTCCGGCGCAAGATCGAGGGGTGCTTTTCCGAAATCGCCGAGCGTATCGCCGTGTGCCTGGAAAAGGCCCGGAAAAGAGGCGACATCCCAGCCGATTCCAATACGCGGCGCATGGCAAGCTTGCTGGTTGACTGCTGGGAGGGTGCAGCGCTTCGTAGCCGGCTGCGAGGGAATGCCGCGCCGCTGACCGCGATGCTCGACTTCTACTTCCAGTCGGCAGTCAGTCGCTGACGTGTCGTGAGCGTTCGGCGCGAGCCAGCGCTGCCGTAGGTCCGATTCGCGGCGACTATTCGTTCGGCGAATGGGCGAAGCCATGTGATCCCACGCTTGACGTCATCGACAGGCACTTCGGATTCCGCTGCTATGCCAAGCAAAGGCCCGGGCCTCGGGGGGCCATGTCCGAGAATACGCTTTATGTTATCTACGCTCCGCGCGCGACATGAGGTCGCCCGTGCGGTGAGTCAGGTAGTAGGCCGGGGAGAGCGTCTCGAGGTGGGCGTAGAGGTCGCGCCGCACGTCGTGCTCGACCCACTGCCCGGCGCCCAGCATCGTGAAGCGCGAGCCGAGCCTCGCCAGGGCGTGGAGCGCGGCCAGGACGACGATCACGCCGGCGTGAAAGCCGAGGGCGCCGCCGCCGCCGCGGAGGCCGTCCACCGCCTCCTTGATCTGCCACGGGATCCCCAGCGAAAAGCCCGTGGCGAGTGCTAAGCAGCCGGCGCCTGCGCCGTAGCGGGCGGCGTAGGGACGGAGGTATCCGAGAACGCGCCGGGCGGGAGACACCCGCCCAGTATACCGAGGCTAGGCCGTGGCCGTCTGCGGCGGACCGTCGGCGTACGGCTTGAGCGCGGCGTACACGGCGAACAGCATCGGCGTCGGGATGCCGTGCCGCTCTCCCAACCGCACGGCGTGTCCGTGCAGCGCCTCGAGCTCCAGGCGCTTGCCCTCCGCCAGGTCGTGGTGGAGCGAGGAAGTGAAGGCGGCGCCGAGATTGTCGAGCATTCCCATGGCGGTGTCCGCCAAGCCCGCATCGAGCCCCGCCCCCGCCGCGTTCCCCAGCGCCACCATCTCGCCGAGGATGAGGCGGTACATCGCCCTGGTCTCGGGCACGGCCCGGACGACGCCGGCGGGGGAGCGCGTCAGTGCCGTCATGCCGGCGTGCGCGGCAATGAACACGTACTTTTCCCACAGGGCCCGAAGCATGTTGGCGGAGATCTGAGCCTGGATCCCGGCCCGCTCGCAGGCCTGGAGAAATGCGCGCGCCCGCCCGCTCTCGCGGCCGTCCATCTCCCCGAAGACGATGCGGCCCAGGAACCTATGGCTGACGACGCCCGGTGCCTCGATCGTCGCCAGCACTTGGGCGACTCCTCCCATCACGTGACCGGGCCCCAGGATGCGCTCGAGCCGCTCCTCGTTGTCCACGCCGTTCTGGACCGGCAGCACGCCCGTGTCCGGCCCCACGACGGGCTTGATGGCTTCGCCCGCGCTGTCGGTGTCGAAGGACTTGACGCAGAAGAGGACCAGATCGGCGGGCGGCAGGCCGGCGAGCCGCTCGACGGCGGGCGCCCGGACCACCCACTCGCCGTCGATGGCCGACTTCACGCGGAGACCCCGCGCCCGGATGGCCTCCAGGTGCGCGCCGCGCGCCACGAAGGTGACGTCCTCCCCCGCCCGCGCGAGCTTCGCCCCGAAGTAGCCGCCGGTACCGCCCGCTCCCATCACGACGATGCGCATGGCTCTCCTCTCGACAGCGAAGGATCCCAATGGCGCAGCAACTTTCGTCGAAGCGTCGCACGGCTGTCAAGCCGCGCGTGTGCTACGCTTCGAAGGACATGGCCGACTCTTTCCTCGAGGTCGCGGTGGACGCCGCCAGGCGCGCCGGCGGCCTCCTTCTCGGACGCTTGGGCTCCCTCCGTCAGATCGACTACAAGGGCAGCCCGAGCAACATCGTTACGGAAATGGACCGCGAGGCCGAGGCGCTCATCGTCGAGTGCATCGGGCGGCGCTTCCCGGACCACGCGATCCTGGCAGAAGAGGGCGGAGGGCAAGCGGGCCCGGCGACCCATCGCTGGATCGTCGATCCGCTCGACGGCACGACCAACTACGCGCACGGGATGCCCTTCTTCGCCGTCTCCATCGCCCTCGAGATCGACGGAGTCGTGGCCCTGGGCGTCGTGTACGACCCCAACCGCGAGGAGTGCTTCACCGCGCGGCGCGGACAGGGCGCCTTCCTCAACGGAGCGCCCATGCGTGTCTCCGAGACGCCCACGCTCGACCTGAGCCTTCTCTCCACCGGGTATCCGTACGACATCCGCACGATCCGGGACAACAACCTGGCCGAGCACGCGGCCTTCATGGTCCGCTGCCGGAGCGTGCGCGAGATGGGCTCGGCCGCCATCAATCTCGCCCTGGTCGCCGCCGGCCGCCTCGACGCCTTCTGGGAGCTCAAGCTCGGCCCCTGGGACGTGGCCGCGGGCTGTCTCATGGTCGAGGAGGCGGGAGGCCGCGCAACGAGCCCCGACGGCGGTCCGGTCGACCTGGATGCGCCGTCCGTCGTCGCGTCCAACGGCAAGATCCACGGCGAGATGCTGGCAACTCTCAGAGAGGTCCGCGGTCATGCGCCGAGCGCGTAGCGTCGCCCGCCGACTCTGAGCGTCGGCGGCCCGTCTTCAGGCTGCGCCGCCACGTGCTGGAGCAGTTGCCACGCCGCCGCGCGGCTGAAGCGCGCCTCGAAGCGGCCGTCCTTCACCCGGCAGTAGGGCACATCCCCCGCCCGCAGCCTGAGGCTCCCGGGGTCGAGCGCCTCGCGGCTCCCGTCATTCAGCCAGAGCGCGAAGCCGTCCCCATCCGCCTCGAATCTGACGACGGCGAACGGCGCGTCCTCGACCTCCACCGGCACCCGCGCCGGACCGATTTGGAGGAAGTGGCCGGCCACGTCCACCTGGAGGCCTTGGCGCAGGCTCGCGAGGATGCCTTCGTGGCTCACCTCCTCGCCTTCGTGGAACCATCCGCCGTCGCGGTCGATCCGGAGCCGCGGCAGCTTCCAGGTTGAGGAGTCGCTCGAGGCCATCAGGAAAACGCCGCGGCGCAGAAACTGACCGCGCCCTGCTGGTCGGGCCACTGGCTGTAGCGCAGAAGCTCGCCGCGCGCGCCCGGCAGCGCGCGGAGAAAGGCGTAGATCGGCGAGAGGCCGCAGATCCGGCGGCTGTCGCCGTCCGCCGCGACGGACTCGAAGAACGCCGCGGGGTCCGCGGCGATCACCGGCTCGAGCATCTCCCGGTCCTCGCGCGCCACGCGCTCGAGGAAGGCGGGCGTATTGGCTTCGGCGTCGCCGAAGCGCGGGCCGACATGGGCCAGGTCGACTCCCGCGATGACGCAGACCTTCAGCGAAGAGCCCGCAATGCTTTCGCCGAGGGCGTCCAAGAAGCGCGGCACGCGTGGGTCCTCTTCGGGTGCCCCGCCCGTCAACACGGCCTCGTGGAGGAAGGAAGCCAGGACGGGCAGGATCGTGAAGGGTCGCCCCCCGAGAAGCCGCCGCAGCATCACGGCCTGGAATTCTATCGAGTGCTCGCTGCGGTGAGCGCTTTGGGAGGCCAGGAGATCATGGGGGTAGCGACGCTGGAGCGCCTCGAAGAAGTCGCGATCCACGTCTGCGGAGCCCAGCGGCGTGTCGTACGGCTTCAGCGTCACTGTGAAAGGATCGGCCATTCCCGCGTGGCAGGTGCCGAGGATGACGAAGAGATCAGCGTCAGCACGCTCGAGGAGCGCCCGGTAAGCCCACGCATAGGTCGGCCCACCGCGGTGGAAGTCGATGTGTGGAGCGACGAGCCCGCGGAGCGTCGGCAGAGCTTCCCCTGCTTCCGGAAGCCCTGGTCCCTCGGGATCCACGAAGAACCCGTCGATCTGGCTGCGGAGGGCGTCCGCATCGCCCGGGTACGCGCCGCCCGCGTGGGCCGCGGGCCGGGAGGGGCTCGCGAGCCAGCTCTCCTCGATCCTGCGCCGGCGCTCGGCAAAGCGCGGGCTGTCGAGGAACCCCGCGTCGTCGAGCCGTGCCGCGAAGCCTGCGATCTCCTCGAGCCCGGGCGCCTGCTGGCCGTGGCGGGCCGAGACCACGCCGTGGATCTCGGCCAGGGAGTGTTCCCCGTCGAACAGCGAGACGATGTCGAGCGCGGGAATGGGAAGAAGGGCCACCTGCTCCGTGAAGCCTGAGGGGTCGCGGAGCCCGATCAGCCGCTCGCCGTCCTGCTCGACGGGAAAGGCTTCCAGCGCCCGGAGACGCGGGCGATCCGCGCTGTCCATGGTGGAGCTACGCTTCGAGGTACTTCAGAGCCGCCGCTGCATAAATTCTTGCCGAGTCGGCTATTTCCTTCGCTTCAACGTACTCGTCGACCTGGTGGGGAATGAGCCGGCTGCCCGGGCCGCAGGTGACGATGGGGATCCCAAGCTCCATCCTTAATATGGTCCCGTCCGTCGAGCCGGGGACGCCGCCGTAGCGGGGCGCGGATCCGGTGGCCTTCCGGACGCCGTGGATCATGGCCTGGACCACCGCCTCCGACTTCTCCACCTTGGTCGCGAGCCGGAAGGCATTGACCGCCTCCCACTCGAGCTTGACGCCGGGCACGGCCGCCTCCGCCTGCCTGCACAGCGCCTCGATCTCGGCCTCGACGCCCTCCGACGAGATCCCTGGGGTCAGACGCACGTCGAGAGTCATTTCGGCGATGGCCGGGATGACATTGGACTGGGGCGCTCCCACGCCGCGCGGCGGGCCCTGGATGATGGTGGGCGTCACGGTGGGAGGCTTGAGATAGCGGCTCTTCTGACACTGCTTGCGCAGCCGCTTCTCGAGCGCGGGCACCCGGCGCAGGATGGCGCCGAGCGCCGTCAGGGGGTTGACCCCCGCTTCGGGCATGGCGCCGTGGGCCATCTTGCCGCGGGCGCGGATGCGCGCCCACACCACACCGCGCTGCTCGAGGCAGAGCTCGTTCTCCTCGGGCTCGCAGATGATCGCGGCATCCAGCTCCCGGCCGGCCGCGGTCTTGACCAGGTGGCGGACGCCGATCATGCCGTCTTCCTCGTCCACGAGGGCGCCCACGACCAGCTTGCCCTTGGGCGTGACGCCCGCGCGCTTGAAGGCCGCGAGCACGACCATGGCGGCGGCGAGCCCGCTCTTCATGTCGGCGGCGCCTCGCCCGTAAACGCGCCCGTCGCTCATCTCGGCCGCGAACGGCGGCCGGGTCCAGTCCTTCGGGTCGCCCTCGGTGACGACGTCGGTGTGGCCCTCGAGAAGAAGGCAGCGCTGTCCCGGCCCCTTCTCGCCAACCCAGGCCAGGATATTCGGGCGGCCCGGCGTCACCTCCTGAACCTCGACAGGCAAACCCTCACGCCTGAACCAGAATTCGACAAAGGCGGCGACCTCCGCCTCGTTGGCGCCGGGCTCGCCGGGGCGGTAGACGCTCGGGATGCGGACGAGAGCGCGGGTAAGCTCCACCGCCTCCTCGGCGTTGATACGCTCGAAGACGCGCGAGAGCAGGCTCACAGCGGGCCGGGCTACTCCAGCGGGAAGGAGAGGATGATCGCGTCGAGACGGATCACGCGGTGCTCCTCCCCGGCGAGGTAGAAAAAGTGCCCCTCGATCTCCTCGGGGTTCTCCTCGAACGCGACGACGCTCTTGATCGCCGGCATCTCGCGGAAGGCGTTGGCACCCTCGTCGAAGCCGTCCCCTCGCCCGGTCACCTCACCGTAGCGGATGGGCGAGCCCTTGGGACAGTGGACGCGTACGTCGGCCGGCGGCTCGGGCATGAGCCGCACGAGCAGATTGATTCCGAAGACCTGGAAGGGTATCGGGTTCATGGCGTCATCGTATCACACTCGAGATCATGCGCCGACCCCGGGGAGCGCGGCCTGGCCGCCGGGCTTCTCGATTCCCTCGAGCTTGGCCTCGACGCGGTTCAGCGCGGCGCCCGCCTCGTCGTATTTGTTGCGGGCGTTCGTCAGGTGGCGCCCGACCACGTCGAAGGCCTCCCGGAACTTGTCGAGGTCTCCGCCGAGCCGCGTGAGGCGCTCCTGGATCTCCTGCGCGCTCCGCTCGATCTGGAGCCCCCGCAGGCCGAGCACGATCACGCGCAGGTAGGCGTAGAGGCTGTTGGGCGAGACGGGAATGACACGCTTGGACGCGGCATAGACGGCAGGCGGATCCTCCTCGAGGGACTCGTCCTTGGTGATGGCTTCGAAGTAGACGTTCTCCGCCGGGATGTACATGAGCGCGAAGTCGTAGGTTCCCTCGTCGGGAAGGATGTACTTCTTCGCGATCTCGTCCACGCGCGCCTTGACGTCGCGGACGAAGGCGCGCCGCGCCTGCTTCCGCTCCGCCTCGTCCGTTTCCTGGAGCATGCGCTGAAAATTCTCCAGCGGGAACTTGGCGTCCACGGGCACGAGGCGGTCTCCGATCTTGACGACCGCATCCACCCGGTCGCCGGTGGAGAATTGGTACTGGAGGGTGTAGTGCTCTTGCGGGAACATCTGGGCCAGGAGGTTCTCGAGGAAGGTCTCGCCAAGGCCGCCCCGGATCTTGGGCGACTTGAGGATTTGCTCAAGCCCGGCGATGCTCCGGCCCACGTCGAAGATGCGCTGGCTGGTCTCGCCGAGCTTGCCGAGGCTGCCCTGGACGTCGCCGACCACGCGCCCCACGTGCTGGAGCTGCTGCTGGACGCTGGCCCCAACCTGCCCCATCTGCGCGGTCATCTGGGCCGAGAACTGCGCCAGCTCGCTCCGCACCGAGGCGGCCGTCTCGGCGAGCCCCTTCTGTCCTTCGCTTCGCGCGGCCTCGACTTCACGCTGGAGAAGAAGCAGGGACTGGTCGGGCTGGGCGCGACGGGCCTCCATCTCCGCTAGCCGCGCTGCGACACGGAAGAGCGCCCAGGCGGTCACGACGACGGCGGGCGCGAGCACTGCCAGAAGGACAATCGTCCATCCGGGCATCGCCTCCGGCATCACCGGGGCCCCCTCCAGTGCACGCACACCGGCTTGAGGCCGCAGGGCGCGCAGATCTCCGCGTCGCGGCGGTTCAGGCACTGGCCCGACATGCGCTTGTGGCAGAGCGCGAAGTCGTACCTGACCGGGTCGTCGGGGTCGAGACGCTTGAGCTCCGCCGTGACCTCCTCGACCATTCGCCAGTTGCGGCTGCGCCTGCGCGTGAGCCCGATGGAGCGCGCCATGTTCTCGATGTGCGTGTCCACGGGCATCAGGAGCGCGGACGGCGGGATCCCGGACCAGATCCCGAAGTCGGGCGCCTCGCGCCTGACCATCCAGCGGAGGTAGAGATGCAGGCGCTTGCACGCCCCGCCGGTGGACGGCAGCGGGAACCAGTGCTTGAAGCCGTAAGAGAGCCGGTTGCGCGGGAAGACGGCCGACAGGTCCTGCCCGCGAAAACCTTCCGCGAAGTGCTCGAGGGCCGGGCCCACGTGAGGATGCTCCGGGGCGTAACCCTCCAGGAAAAAAGCCTCGAGCGAGCCATGGCGGACGAGGAGGCGCTGAGCGGCCAGGCAGAAGGCCAGCAGGTCGCGCTCGCGGTTGAAGCGGTAGCTGAAGCCTGAAAACACCTGTCCGTGCTTCTGGAGGTCGAAGCCCATGACGAAGCGGGCCGGCGACTCCCCCATGCGCTGGAGCGTCCAATCCACCCACGCTCCGAAGAGGTCCACGCGGCCGTAGGCCATGCACGAGGCGAAGAGCCCGGCCAGCTCGATGTCGGCGGGATCGCTGTAGCGGAGCGGAAATTGTATCGCGTCCTGCTTCACCCGCAGAGTCCAGTCGAACTCGCGGCAGAGCCGATCGAGAGGCTGCTTGAGCCTATTCGTCACGGGCATCCATGCGCCTCTGGCTCAGCATGTTAGCATGCCCCTTGCCGCCTCCCCGACCCATTGCTATCCTCCATGTCAGGAGACGCGGGCACCATGATCAAGGTCGGTATCGTCGGCATGGGAGTGATCGGTACTCATGTGGCCCAGGCCATCACGAAGGGCATACCCGGCATCGCGCTGGCGGGCGTGACGGTCCGCGACCCGGCCAAGGCGCGGGGTCATCGGGCTCTCGGCCTCGAATGGCTGATCCGCGAGTCGGACCTGATCGTCGAGGCGGCGACCCAGGCCGCGCTCCGCGAATTCGGCCCTTCCGTTCTGGCCGCGGGCAAGCACCTCATGGTGCTCTCGGTGGGCGGGCTCGTCGGCGTCCTCGACGAGTGGGCGCGACTGGCCGAGAAGCACGGCTGCCGCATCCTCGTGCCCTCGGGCGCCGTCGCCGGCCTCGACGGCATGAAGGGCGCCCGCGAGGGCGGCATCACCTCCGTGACGATGGAGACGCGCAAGCCGCCGCGCGGCCTCGCCGGTGCGCCGTGGATCGAACAGCAAAAGATCGACCTCGACGGCATCAAAACAGAAACGCTCATCTTCGAGGGGCCGGCGACCGAGGCCGTCAAGGCTTTCCCCGCCAACGTCAACGTGGTCGCCGCCGTGTCGCTCGCCAGCGTCGGGCCCGAAAAGACCCGCATCAAGATCTTTGCCGTCCCCGGACAGGAGCGCAACCAGCACCGCATCACGGTCGAGGGTGAGTTCGGGCGCCTCAGCATCGAGATCGAAAACGTGCCCTCGGAGAACCCGCGCACGGGCAAGCTTTCCTACCTCTCGGCCATCGCCATGCTGCGCGAGCTCGGCGCCTCCGTCCAGGTCGGCAATTAGGCGCGGGACCCGGACGCACGGAGAGTGGCGCCACGAGCCGGCCCCTTGATGCTGCCGTCGTGACCTCTCTCAGCGGAAAAGTGGCGCTCGTGACCGGCGCCTCACGGGGCATCGGCCGCGCGTGCGCGATCAAGCTCGGAACGCTGGGCGCCCGGATCGCCGTGAACTACAACAAGAGCGCCACCGCGGCAGACGACGTCGTCGCCCGGATCAAGGCCGGCGGCGGCGAGGCCACGGCCGTGCAGGGCGACGTGAGCCACTTCGCCACCGCGCAGAGCGTCGTCAAGGCCGCCATCGACGCCTACGGCCGGCTTGACATCCTCGTCAACAACGCTGGCACGACCCGCGACGGTCTGCTGGTCTCGATGAAGGAAGAGGATTTCGACGGCATCATCCAGCAGAACCTGAAGAGCGTGTTCAATTGCAGCAGAGCCGCGCTCCGGCAGATGATGAAGCAGCGATACGGCCGCATCGTCAACATCACCTCGATCGTGGGAATAGTCGGCGGCGCGGGCCAGACGAACTACTCCGCCGCGAAAGCCGGGATCATCGGCTTCACGAAAGCGATGGCGAAGGAATACGGCGGGAGGAATATTGCCGTCAACGCCGTCGCGCCGGGTTACATTCCCACCGATCTGACGAACGCGCTACCTTCGGAGATCACCGCGAGGATCATCGGCCTGACGGCGTATGGCCGGGCGGGGACACCGGAAGAGGTGGCGAACGCCGTGGCGTTCCTCGCGTCCGACGAAGCCAGCTACATCACGGGCCAGGTCTTGGCCGTGGACGGCGGAGTGACGTAAAGAGGCTCAGAATTGCACCGCTGACCAGGAGGAACACCATGATCGCCGACCGTTATACGAAGGCCGTCTTGACCGTGATCGCCGTGGCACTGTCCGTCATCGCCGCCCGCCCGTGGCTCCCCGAGGCGGGGTGGATCACTGCGCTCCGCCCCCAGCCGGCGCACGCGCAAACCGCGGTCCCCAAGTACGAGGTGACGGTGCCGAAGGCGTGGGGCAAATTCGTCGGCTTCAGCAACAACAACCTGCTGCTCGAGGCTCCGGATCAGACCCTGCGGATCGTCGACGTCGAGGGCAAGTCCCCGGAGTTCCCGAAGATCAAGGCGCTGATCCGCTGGCAGTAGCGCGCGGGCGCGGCGCGACGGCGTGCCCCCGTCTGTGACCTCCAACCGGCCGGTCCGACGGCCACGCTGGTACTCGCACGCCTACAACCACGCGGATTTCTACCGTGTGGCCGCGGGCCTTGCCTGGCTCCCGCGCCGCGCGCGGCTCGGCCTCGCGCGGCAGCTGGGCCGCCTCGCCCCGCGGTGGATGCCGGTGGAGCGCGCGGCGATCCGAAACACGCTGGCGCGCGTGACGGGCGCGACGGGATCCCGACTCGAGGCGCTGACGGTCGCCACGTTCGCTGATTTCGCGATGTGCTTCAGCGATCTGGTGTCCACGAACAGGCAGCCCATGGCGCGCCTCGTCTCCCAGGTCGACATGGCAGAGGGCGCGGATCTCATGACGCGGCTGGGGCAAGGGTTCATCTCGCCCAGCGCCCATGTCGGCAACTGGGAGCTGGCGGGGCGTCTCCTGGCCGGGCGCACCGCCCGGACCACGCACGTCGTCGTGGCCGAAGAGGAGGTACGCGAGCTGGAGCAGTGGGTGCGCCGGGACGGCGGCGGCGTGCGCTTCGTCACCCGCTCCCGGCCGACCGTCTCGCTCGAGCTCGTCGCCGCGCTCCGGCGGGGCGAGGTGGTGGCCGTGCAGGCGGACCGGGCGCTGGGCACGCGCGGTGATGTGCTGATTCCGTTCTTCGGGAAGCCCGCGCCATTCCCGCTCGGGCCATTCCTCCTGGCCAGCGCCGTCCGGGTGCCGGTGGTGCCGGCGTTCTGCCTTCTCGGCGCGGACTATCGCTACACCGTCAAGGTGGCCGAGCCATTCAGCGTCCCGCGCGGCGGCGAGACTGAGGCCGCGCGCGCCTGGGTCGCGATGCTCGAGGGCGTGGTCCGCGAGCACCCGACCCAGTGGTTCAATTTCTACGACATCTGGAACCCGGTTCTCCCATGACCAGCGAGATCGGGCGCGCGGAAGCTCCCGCGGCAGCGGCATTGCTGCGAGGGCTGCTTCCCGCCGAGCTCCTGCCCCTCTTCGACGCCTCGTTCGTCCGTCTGCATCTTCTCTACGACGAGTTCATCTATCGGCTCGTGCTACGGGTGGTCAGCGAGACGGGGCTCGAGCAAACGATGCGGGAGCCGGGCACCCCGACGGAGATCGCGACGCGCGCCGGTTTCGCAGCCGGACAGGCCCTCGTGCCCCTCGACTGGATGCTTCGGCATCTGACCGCGCGGGGGCTGCTCGAGGAGCTGTCGGGCGACGCCGCGTTCCGGTACCGTTCGCTCGGCCCGTTCCCAGCCCTCGACCCCACCCCTGTACGCGAGGAGCAGCTCCGGCGCGAGCCGTCGTGGATGCCTGCGTACGTCCTTGCGGAGACGGTCGCGCGGGACTACCCGGCGTTCTTGCGCGGTGAGGTCACCGGCGAGGAGGTGCTCTTCTCCCCCCGGCGGCTCAGGCTCTGGATCGACTACTTCTCCAACGACAATGGCCTCTATGTCGTCAACAACCGCGTGGGAGCGCTCGCGGTCGAGCAGTGGCTGCCCCGGTCCGGCGGAGTGGTGCTCGAGCTGGGCGGGGGGCTCGGCAGTGGCGCCTTGGCGCTGCTGGAACGGTTGGAGGTGGCCGACCGGCTCGGCGCGATCGCGGAATACCACTTCACGGAGCGGGTGCCCGCGTTCCTGCGCCGTGGAGAACAGGCGCTGCGGACGCGGCACCCGGGGCTCTCACGCGTGACGTTCGCGTCCCTCGACATGAACCGCCCGTTCGGGGAGCAAGGGGTGGCGCCAGGGAGCGTGTCGGTCGTCTATGCCGTCAACACGCTCCACGTGGCCCACGACCTGGACTTCACACTCCGCGAGGTGCTGGGCGCCCTCGAGCCGGGCGGCCGCCTCATCGTGTCCGAGTGCGTGCGCTCCCAGGAGCGGCAGCCGATCGAGTCGGAGTTCGTCTTCAACCTGACAGAGACGTTCCGATCGCCCCGGCTCCACCTGCCCTACCGCCCGAGCGGCGGATTCCTCACGCCCGGGCAGTGGAAAGGGGCCATGGAGGCCGCCGGATTCGTGGACATCCGTTTTCTGCCGGACATCGTGCGCGTCCAAGAGCAAGCGCCAAGGTTCATCGCTGCCGCGATCGGAGCAACCCGTCCACCTTGATCGGCCTTGCGGGGTCCTCTCACAGGATGACAACCGACCGCCGCGCTGCTGCTCTACTTCGTGTGGCGCTCACCCTTTCGCGAAACGTGCGCCCCGTCAACGGGGCCCCGGTACACTGAAGCCCCGCGACGAAGCGCGGGTACGGAGGTCGATATGGACCCGCAGCCGGTGATCCGGTGGCAGCTCAACAAGGAGCGCCAATTTCCGTTCGGCCGCTCGCCCGATCCCGCGTGGTTCGAGCCGATCCGGTTCCCGCCACCGTGGCCTGACCGGCCCTGGATCTTCGGGGTGATGGTGGCCTCGGCCAACGGGGTGGTGGCGTGGCGCCGGTCCGCGCCCGATGACGACCCGGTGCGGAGTGTGCTGGGTGGTGACGAGGAACGACCGGCGCGGATCGCCGACCGGCGACACATGCGTCACCTGCGGTGCTACGGGGATGTTGCGATCGGGGCCCAGACTCTGCGCGAGCAGCCCCGACTGCTCCAGACACCCCAGGAGCCGGACGACCCGCCGATGCCGGCCCTGTACGAGTTCCGGCACACCCACGGATTGCCCGCGCAACCCCGGCACGTCATCTATTCGCTCGGCGGTTGTCTCGACGTCGCGATGCCGGTCTTCAACACGCCCGGAGTCGAGGCGATCATCGTCACCACCGCGAAGGGAGCCGCCGACCTTCGCGCCTGCGGGGCGCCGGCTCGCGGCGTGGACTTGATCGTCGATGCCCTCGAGGACACGGACGGTTTGCGCCGGGCCCATGCCCGGCTTTTCGCCGAGCGAGGCGTGCGCTACCTAGACTGTGAAGGGGGGCAGACGATGCTGGCGGCGTTGCGGCAAGCCGACCTCCTGGACGAGGTCTTCGTCACGGAGACGGATGTGACGGTGGACGTATCCCGGCACTCCGGTGTCCTGAGAATCTTCGACTTCGAGCGGGAAGGAGCCGAGCTGGTCGCGCACGGCGCGGTCCCCGACGACGCCGGGTGGCGCTTCCGCCGTTGGCGATTCAATCGCGGCTGACGCGAGGCGGCTCCTCCGCCGGCCATGACTGAGAACGGGCTTTATGTTATCTACGCTCCGGCGCCGGCCCCTGCATGGTCGCGGTGCTGCCGCGGCTAGTCCGAGTCGATCATCAGGGTGACGGTCACCCGCCGCTTCTTCTCATCGGGAGTGCCGCGGGCGTCGAGCGGGCCCATGCCGATGGCCTGCACGCGAGAGAGCTGCACGCCCTTGTCCGCGAAGAAGCGGCGGACGGCCTCGACCCGGCGCTGGGCGAGCGCGTAGTTGTAGTCCCTGGTGCCCTTGGGGTCGGTGAAGCCGCCGAGCTTGACCACGAGCGTCGGGTTGGCCTCCAGCTCCTTGACCACGCCGAGGAGGGCGGTCTGGGCGCCGTCCGAGAGGTCGGCCTGGTCGAAACCGAAGTAGACCTCGACCGTGTCCGCTGTCTTGTGGTTGTAGCGGTTCGACCAGATGCGCGTGAGGCGGCTGTCCACGCCGCCGGCCTTCGCCATGGCGCCGTCGGCGCGCTCGCCGGCGCCGCGCGCGAGCTTGGTGGTCTCGCCGAGATTCGCGTCGGTTGTCTTGATCTGGTTGCCCAGCCCGTCCATCCGCTCGCCGATCTCGACTTCCTTCTTGCCCATCAGATCGCGGACCCAGTCCCGGGTCGCGCAGCCTGACACAACCATGAGCACGGCAGGCAGCAGCACGGCGATCCTTGTCATGTGCACCATTGCGTCCTCCTTACCTGGGGTTGAGGGCGATCGAAGCCGCCCACCTCGAAAGCAACATGCACGCCAGCGCGGAACCGTGGACTTTCGGTCTGAGCGTAGATAACATGAAGGCCGTTCTCAGTCATGGCCCGCCTCGCCCGAGGGTCCTCCCTCGGGACCTGCCTTGTCAGCCGAGTGAAGGTTGACTGCCCGTCAGAAAAAACGCCGACGTATCGCGTAGTTTATAACGGTGGTCGCGGCTGACTGTCGACTCTTCGACGCTACCGGATAAAGGGGTCTCGACTCCTCGGAGCCCGACTGATGGGGTAATTTAGGGGTCTGGAGGCTCTCGGTACGACCCGGCTTGAGCATCCAGCTGTGCCGAGGCAAGAGCCTGAGCCTCGGCCGGCCATGACTGAGAACGGCCTTCATGTTATCTACGCTCTTCAAGCAGGGCCAGGAGTTTCAGAAGTTCTTCGACGCGGACGCGCGACGCCTCGCCGACGGCGTGCGCAAGGTCGGACGCATCGAGCAGAAATAGGGGCTAGGGCCCAGCCGGGGATCCCGCCATGTCCGCGCCGCCCGGACGGCACATCAGGATGACGTCGTTTCCGGCATTCCGGTATTCGAGGATGCGGTCGCGAAGGAAATGGGGAGCGGAGTCGAGGTCGAGGTCGACGAAACCGGCGCGCCCGTAAAACTCGCGCAGGTGGGTGTAGGGAATGCAATAGCAGCGTCGGGCACCGATCTCGGCGATGAGCAGTTCGAGCAGGCGGGTGCCGATCCCACGCCGCCGAAAGCCAGAGTCGACGCCCATGCCACGCAGGACGAGGACACCGTTATCGGGTTGGACGCGTCCGAGGCCGGCGACGTCGAGCCCGCGCTCGGCGATGACGACAGCGGCTTCCGGGCTCAGGAAGCCCCGGTAGCCCCGCTCGCGGGAGAAGGCCTCGATGCGAGGCCGGTCCATCGGGTCGGCGCGGCGGACGACGATTTCCTCTTGCCTGCGTTCCGCTGACATCCGTGGGCGCTCCGGCGTGGTCATCCGCCGTTCCTAACGGCGGCCCTCCTCCGCCCCACGATTCCCACGCAGGACCAACGTCAGCACGAACCCGGCGGCAAACCCTCCGATGTGAGCCATATAGGCGATCCCACCCGTATCCGTCGTGGGCGCAATCGAGCCGATCCCGCTGACCAGCTGCAGGATGATCCAGAGGCCGATGACGACGAGCGCCGGCATCGGCACGACGCTCCTTCCCATCAACACCCGCACTCGCGCCCTGGGGAAGAGCAGGATGTAAGAGCCCAGAACGCCAGCGATCGCGCCGGACGCTCCCACGTTCGGCACATTGGATCCCGGGTTGAAGGCCATCTGCGCGAAGGTTGCCGCGATGCCGCAGAGCAGGTAGAAGACCAGGAACTTCATGTGACCGAAACGGTCTTCCACGTTGTCGCCAAAGATCCACAGGTACAGCATGTTGCCCCCGAGGTGCATCCACCCGCCGTGCATGAACATGGAGGTGAAGACGGTCACGAAGCCGCCTGCCGGGTCTGCGAGGAAGCGCCGGGGCACGAACGCCCAGCGCACGATGAACGGGTCGCCGCCGTTCAGCTCAGCGAAGAACAAGGCGAGGTTCAGCGCAATCAGGGCATAGACGACAACCGGCGCGGTCTTGCGGGTAGAGTTATCGTCACCGATCGGAAACATGACGCTCCCTTCTCTGTATGTCGCGGCGATCAGCTCTCGACCCGCCCCCTCGACCTACCCTGTCCCACGCTAGAGAGGAGACGATCAGAGGAGGTCCCGAAGTAGGCGCTATTTGGCACAAGGCCGACGGGTTCGTCAAGCACAGTCTCCACCGGTAATTGGTACAGTTTCCCGGAGGCCGACCCGCTCGAGGAGCTTCCGGGCCCGCGCCCGGCCGGCCGCGTCGGCCTGCCCCGGGACCTCGAGCGGCAGCAGCAGATGCTCCCCGACGGTGAGGAGCGGGATCAGGTTGAGCAGGGTGGACTTGCCGGAACCGCTTCGCCCCACGAGGACGACGATCTCGCCGGTCCGGATGGTCGCGTCCACGTCCCGGAAGACGACCCGCTCGCTGTCTCCCTCGCGTGGCGCCGGCCGCCCGCAGAACACAGCGGTCTCGTTCCAAGGGCAAGACGGTTTATGATGCAAGCATGAAACGTAAGAAGACCGTCCCCCGCCGCCGCGCTCCAAGACCGCGCCTTGCCCGAAAAGTCACGACCGTTCCCAAGGCCCTGCTCGACGAGCCGGCGGCGCTTCCGCCACCGAGGGACGCGCTTCCGGCGCCCTCCCCGGAACCCGCCGGCGAGCACGAGCCTGTCGCATCGCTCGCCATGCCCGAGCTCGCCTTCGCGGCGCGCGTGCCGCCTCCCACGCCGGAGCCGCCGCTGCCGGCGAACCAGCGCGCGATCTTCTTCGACGTCGAGAACGCAAGCCAGCCCGGGCGCATCGCCCAGGTGATCGAGCACCTCGCCATCGACCGTCTCGGCTGGCGCACGGAGTTCGTCGCCGTCGGCAACTGGCGCGTGATCGGCTACGAGACGGCGCGCATGCTCGCCCGTCATGGCGCCCAGCTCGTCCACAGCGCGCCCTCGACCGGGGTGCGGGACTGGAGTGATCTCCGCATCGCGGTGAGCGCGGGCGCGTGGCTGGCCGCGGCCCGCCCCGGCGACGTGCTGGAGATCGTGTCGGATGATCGCGCCTTCGACGCGGTGGGCGACGTGGCCACGGGGCTCGGCATCGCCTTCCGCCGGCTCTCGTCCCGCTCGCTCACCGACACGCCCAAGGAGGCGCCACGCCAAGCCCAGGAGCCGAGGAGGAGCCGGGAGCGGCGCGGCCGCCGGAGCCCGCGCACCGGGCGCGCATCGGCCGTGGCGGTCGCCGAGCCTCGACGCGCCGAGCCGCGCCATCACGAGCCTGCGCCTCTGCCCCCAGCTGGGGCGCACACCGCGCCCCATGACGAGATCATCGACATCGTCCGCGAGCTGGCCCAGGGTTCGTCCAACGGCGCCGTCCTCATCGACACCATCGAGCGGACACTCAAGGCGCGTGGCTTCGCGCGGCCGCCCGGCTCGCCACGGCTCGTCACGCGGCTCCGGCGCATCAAGGAGCTCTCCGTGAGCCCGACGGGCATGATCACGCTGGTGGGTGAGCCGGCGCGCGCTGAACCCGTCGCGGCGGTGGTGGCCGCGGAGGCGCCCGTGCCCGAGCCGGCTACCGGACGGCGCCGTCGGCGCTCGCGGCGGGGCGGCCGGGGACGCCGCCGCGCGGCCCCCGGGGGTCAGGCTTTGACTTCTTAACAATGGCCGGTGGTCGCTCGACGCCGCTTCGGGGTTGATAAGAAGTCACAGCCTGACCCCGCGATTGGCAATCCGCGGTGAGAAGCGACACCAAATGGCGGTCGCCATGCGTTTCGTCGATCTGAGCTTTCCCATCCCGCTGCAAAGGCGAGGGCCGGGCCTCGGGAGGCCATGACTGAGAACAGGCTTTATGTTATCTGCGCTCTAGCCTGTCGCCCCAGCGTCTACGGCATTTGTCGCGTCGTTCGTCGGCGTCCTCGCACGCCAGGGCAGCACTAGCGCTGACGCGTAGCAGGCCTCGGGACCGTGTCACCGGGGGCGTGATGTCTGTGGCCCCCCCTCTCTCAAGCGCTCCGGAATCGAGTGGTCTTCACGAACAGGATCGCGAGCAGCGGCACCACGAAGCCGAGCACCGTCGTCGTAATCAGCAGGTCACCGAGCTGGCCGTAGTCGGCAGCGACCTTGACCGCGCCGGTGGCGGCGTCCTTCACCTCGCGCTCCACGACAAAGAGCTGATTCAGATACTTCGTTCCGAGCTGCGCGGCCGACAGGGCGAGATTGGTGAATGACGCCATCACCGCGAAATATGTCGCCTTCAACCTGCCCGGTGCGCTGATCGCGATCCAGGCGAGCATCGGTACCATCGCGATCTGCCCAAGCGGCGACTCGAGCGCGGTGTCGACGAGCACGATGAAGCGTGCATCCACCACGCCGCCGGTGTGGGCGGCGGTCCACTCGTGCAGGCCGTAGTACAGGCCGACGATGGGAAGGCTGAGGATCGTCCCCACGATGGTGAGAAAGCCGACGATGTAGGCGATCGCGCGCTCGCCCATGAAACGACGGAAGAGGAAGAGGCCGAGGAGTGTCAGCACGCCGCCGATCAGCGAAAGCGTCGCCAGAAATTGCTGGTCGAACCCCAGAATGTCGATCATCCACCACGTCGACCCCGCGCCCGGCCCGGGCAGGGCGCGGAACACAAAGATGACGAGCGCGGTGCCGACGAGCGTATGGCGGGCCCCTGGCTCGAGCTCGCGCACGAGCTTCCACATGAGGAAGAGCACGATTGTCATCGACGCGACGAACACGATCTCCTGGGCCGCCGGCACCATGCCCAGCCCGACGCTCAGGCTGATCGCCGTGAACGCCAGCCCGCCGCCCAGGATCCACCAGTTGACGGGCGGTGGGATCGGATGCGGGTCGAGCATTGCTTCGGCCTGCTCGGCCGAGAACCCGCGCGCAATGAGCCGACGGTCATCGCGCCGGCGGATGATGCCCGCGAGCATCACGCCGAGGACGGAGACGACGGGAACGAGGAGGGCGAGCTCGTAGACGCGGATATAGGTCGCGACCTTCTGCGCCTCGGGCATGGTGCCGGCGCCGGCGAAGAGCCACACGTTCGCCGCCGCCACGAGCACGCTGCCGCCGATGATCGCCACGCGGCCGAGCGTCTGCATCGTCGCGTGCATCGGCCGCCGCTCCTCCGGCGGAATGGGCTGGCCGCTTTCGTCCACGCGGGGCACCGCCTCGACGGTCATCGCGTCGGCGACGACGTCCTGCAGGACATAGCCGATCGGCGCGAGGAGCGTCGACAGCACGAACCACGCCTCGGCGGTCATGACTTGCTCCATCGCCGTGCGCTTCGCGAGCAGGCCGAGCATGATCAGGAGGCTCGTCGCGATCAGGGCGGCGCCGAGATAAACGAGCCCGGCTTTCCGCTTCCAGATGAGGTCGACGACATGCCCAAACGGCATCTTGAGCGCCCACGGAAGCCCGGCCCAGAAGCCGAGCCCGGCGAGGAACTCCGCCGATAGCCCGAGATACTCCTTGACGAAGAAGGTGCCCACGATCCCGGTGAGCCCTGAGATGCCCGCGGCGACGTACACCATCAGTGGCGGGAGATAGGACAACCGCATCTCGCGGCCCAGGCCGAGAATGTTGCGGTCGATCCAGCCCCAGACGGCGGCGAGCGGGGCGGGGCGCGAGGTGGCCTGAACGTCGGGCACTAGCGCAGGAGCCTTGTCATATCCCAGAGGAGCGGTGGCATGTCCTGGCGATCCTGCCAGAGCGCGGAGGAGAGATCAAACGGGGGCCCTGCCGCCGCGGCGGGAAATCGTCGACCGATGCGTCGCCACAAGCGGCCGTCCCATTGACGGGGCCGGCAACCGCGGCGCAGTATCCAGCGCGACGGAATCGATAGCGGCTGCACACAACGAGGAGAAGCCACGCATCAGCGATGAAGGGCGGATCACACCGCTGCGTGAGCCGGGGCCTCGGTCCCGGTCGGCAACAAGCCCCCCGTCGGCCGAGAGCGCCTCAGTGGCCTGAGTGATGTGCCTCGAGGTAGCGCTCGGCTTCGAGCGCGGCCATGCAGCCGGTGCCCGCGGCCGTGACCGCCTGTCGGTAGGTGAAGTCGGCGACGTCGCCCGCCGCGAAGACGCCGGGCACGGAGGTCTGCGTGGTCCCCGGCGTGACCTTGACGTATTCGTTCGGGTGCAGGTCGAGCTTCCCTTTGAAGATGGCCGTGTTGGGCTGGTGCCCGATGGCGACGAAGAGTCCGTCCACGGGCGTCTCCCACTGGGCGCCTGTCTTGAGGTTCTTGAGCCGTACCGCCGTCACCTTGCCCTTGGCCGGGTCGAGAACGTCCTCGACCCCCGTGTCCCAGATGAACTCGATCTTGGGGTTCTTCAGCGCGCGCTCCTGCATGATCTTGGAGGCGCGGAGCGAGTCCCGTCGATGGACCACCTGCACCTGGCGGCCGAGGCGCGAGAGGTAGAGCGCCTCCTCCATGGCGGAGTCGCCGCCGCCGACGACCATGATGTTCTGGTCCTTGAAGAAGAAGCCGTCGCAGGTGGCGCAGGTGCTGACGCCGCGCCCCATGAGCTTGGACTCGTTGGGCAGGCCGATGAGCTTGGCCGAGGCGCCCGTGGCGATGATGACCGTATCGGCCTCGACGGCCGCGTCGTCGGCCTTCACGCGGAACGGCCGGCTGCTGAAGTCCACCTCCGTCACGTCCTCGGCGATCATCTCGGTGCCGAAGCGCGCCGCCTGGGCCTTGAAGGTCTCCATGAGGGGCGGGCCGTCGATGCCGTCCACGAAGCCGGGGTAGTTCTCAACCAGCGTCGTCAGCATGAGCTGGCCACCCGGCTGAATGCCGGTGAACATCACGGGGGCCAGATTGGCCCGGGCCGCGTAGACGGCGGCGGTATAGCCCGCGGGGCCTGAGCCGATGATCACGACCTTGCGTGTCGGTGCCATGTCCTCTCCTCGCCTTCGGTTTGGTCTCGCCCTTTGGATGCGCCGAATCGGGCCCTGGATGCCCCAGATGCTACACGCCCCAGATGCTACACACCCAAGATGTGCTCGAGCTCGGCCAGGTCCCGTATCTCGAACTCGGGAGCCTGCACGCCCTCGGGCAAGGGGCTCCCGTCACGGTTGATCCAGGCCGCGGCCATACCCACGCCCTGGGCGCCCGCGACGTCGATGTCCGCGCGGTCGCCGACGAAGAGCGCCTCGCCGGGAGCTGCGCTCAGCCGTCTCAGCGCCAGCTCGAAGATGACGGGCTTGGGCTTGCGCCAGCCGACCGCGTCGGAGACGACCACGGTCTCGAAGAGGTCGGCCACCCCTTCCCGCTCGAGGACGTGCCACGCCATCGGCGTGTAGTCGAAGTTGGAGACGACCGCCAGCCTGTGGCGCTTCTTGAGGCCCCTCAGCAGGTCGCCGTGGTGCTCGGGGAAGACCACGGCCTTCGAGAGCTCCTGCATGTGGGTCGCCAGCAGCATCTGGAGCGCCTCCGGGGGCACCATCCCGTGGCCGAGGCCGAGGCGCGCGAACATCATGCCGAAGCGCTCGGGCGCCGTCACCTCCCGGAGGCTCTCGCCGCGAATGCGCTCCGCCTCCTGCCAGCTCCAGAAGAGCGCGTCGACGAAGTCCTCCAAGGAGAGGCCGGGAGCGAACGGCTGGAAGGCGCGGTGGAGATGCCCGGCCGTCGTGCGGCGCGTCTTGCCCTTGACGTGCACCTCAGGCAGCCTCGAGCGGTCCAGGAGGACGAGCGTGTCGAACAGGTCGAAGAGGACGGCCGACGGCGTCACGGGAGCGGCCTCCTCTGCCCATACCCCTCGTCGAAGCCGTGCCAGAAGCGGACCGCGTCCTCCCCGTGCTTCCAGCAGAGATTGACCGGCTGGGACCCCGCCACCTGGGGCACCAGCCCTGGAAAGTCCACCAACCCCATCTCGAGGTCCTTCGTCACGCCGCCCATGTCGAGGACCTGCTGGAGCACCTGCTTGACCTCGATCGCGTAGCCATCGAGCCTCTCGGCCCGCGCCTTCCAGTCGCGCTGGTCCACCATGGCGCCGCCCGAGACCCTGATCCGCTCGCGCTCCTCACCGAGCGCCTCCTGGAGCGCGCTTGCTCTCCGGTGGAGCTCCATCGCCTCGCCCATGAGATCGCTGAGCCGCGGGATCAGCGCGTTGATCTCGGCCGCCGTGAAGAGGCGCTCGGTCATTGGGTCTTCACGAAGTTGGGCGTCTCCACGAAGATGGCGTGAACTTCCTTCGGCCCGTGGACGCCGCGCGTGAGCGTCAGCTCGATGTCGGCGGTGCGCGAGGGGCCGGTGATGAAGTTGATGACGGCGCCCGACATGCTGAGCGCTGGGTTGACGTGAAGAGCCTCCAGCATGACCCCGACCTGCTCCAGCGACTCGACCAGCCTGTCGTGCCCGAAGACGGCCACATGCGTCGCCGGCAGGAGCGATGTCGAGCGCGGCCGTCCCCTGCCCGACACGAGAACGAGCGTGCCGGTCTCCGCCAGGGCCCAGTCGACGCCGGTCACGCCGATCTCGGCGCGGGCCGCGGCGTCCCGGTGGCTCGCGCGCGCCGCCGCGTCAGGGTCGCCGTCCGGAGCCACGGTAACCGCGAACCCGTCCGCCCCCAGGCTCCCGCGGAGGTCGAGGCCCAGCGCTTCCGGATGCCATGACAGGACGCTCGTCGCCTGGCGCTCCTGGGCGATGCGACGTATCACCCCCGGGACCTCGTCCATGCTCGAAACCCGGTGGAAGACGCCGGCGACGCGCTCGAACTCTTCGCGAAAGCGCTCGAGGGCCGGGGGCCAGCGCTCGAGCATCTGGCGCCTGACGACCTCGGCGGCCTGTCCGGCGCCGGCGGGACGCGGCACGGGCCGCGCTTCGAACAGGCCGCGCGTCTTGGCCATCTCCTGACGGATGCTCCCGAGAAACTCGGCGCGGGTCGTCATGGCCGCTCGAGGTCTTTCGAGTTTTCGAGCTCTGGCCAGCGCTCGCTGAAGGTGCGGGACGCGACAGGCGGCAGGTCGCGGGTGCGCGTCCACTTTCCGAAGAAGAGCGGAAGCCCCCTGAGCCTGCCGTTCCTGACAAAGGGCCTCTGGGCGATGCGGCCGAGTGTCGCGCCGAGGCGGAAGAGCGCGGGCGACGTCATGATCCGCCGAGCCACCCTGAAGAGCATCCGTTCGGGCCACGACGCGATCTTCTCCCTGTCGAGCTGCTCGCGGAGGTCCACCAGCATCCGCGGGATGTCGATGCGCACCGGGCAGACGTCCTTGCACGCGCCGCAGAGGGACGAGGCGTGGGCGAGGTCCTTGACCGAGGCCGCGCCCTTGAGCATGGCCGTCAGCAGGATGCCGATGGGACCTGGGTACGTGTAGCCGTACGCGTGACCGCCGATCTGGCGGTAGACGGGGCAGACGTTGAGACACGCGCCGCAGCGCAGGCAGTACAGCGCCTCGCGCAGCGTCCCCGCGATCTGGCGGGTGCGGCCGTTGTCCATCAGGATCAGGTGGAGCTCTTCCGGCCCCTCGCTCTCGCCGGGCTGGCGCGGGCCGCGCACGAGCGTCGTGTAGGAGGAGAGCTTCTGCCCCGTCGCGCTCCGCGCCAGGATGGCGAGGAAGACCATCAAATCCGTCATGGTCGGGATGACCTTCTCCATACCCATGACGGCCACGTGGATCCTCGGCAGTGAGGTGACCATGCGCCCGTTGCCCTCGTTGGTCACGAGGACGATGGTCCCGGTCTCCGCCACGGCGAAGTTCGCGCCGGTAATGCCCATGTCGGCGTCGAGGAACTTCTGCCGGAGCTCCTTCCGGGCAACGGCGGTCAGCACCTCCGGGTCGGCCTCGAAGCGGCCGCCCAGCTCCTTCGAGAAGAGATCGGCGACCTGCCCCTTGGTCTTGTGGATGGCGGGGGCGATGATGTGCGAGGGCTTCTCGTGGGCGAGCTGGATGATGTACTCCCCCAGGTCGGTCTCGATGGGCTTGACGCCGGCCGCCTCGAGAGCGTCGTTGAGCTCGATCTCCTCCGTCGCCATCGACTTGCTCTTGACGGCCATCCGGACGCCATTCTCGCGGCAGAGGCGCAGGACGATATCGCGCGCTTCGTCCCCCGTCGCCGCCCAGTGGACGTGGCCGCCCAGCCGCTCGATGTTGTCGGCCAGGCGCTCGAGGTGGCGGTCCAGCTGCTGGAGCGTCCCCTCCTTGATGGCGCGCGCCCTGTCGCGGAGCGCCTCGCCCTCCGGGAAGCCCGCGAAGGCCTCCTTCCGGAGGCCGATGAACTTGGTCGTCGCGATGCCGAGCGCCTCCTGCAGGTGCGCGTCCTCGAGCGCCGCGTGCGCCCGCGCCGGGAACGGAGTCCGGAGGCTCGCGTCGCTCACGGCACTTCCGCCGGCGCCAGGACCTGCGCGAGATGCACCGCGCGCACGCGCGATCCCCGTCGCGTGAGCCCGCCGCCCATCTGCATGAGACAGCCGGCGTCGCAGGCAACGAGACAGTCGACGCCCGTGCCCTCCGCGTTGGCCAGCTTCTTGTCGAGGACCGCAGTGGACACTTCGGGCAGCCTCACCGAAAAGGAGCCGCCGAATCCGCAGCACTCGTCCGAGCCCGGCAGCTCCACCAGCTCGCAGCCCTTGACGCCCTTGAGCAACGTCCGCGGCGCGCGCGACTCGCCCAGGCCGCGGAGCAGATGGCAGGAGTCGTGGTAGGTGACCTTGCCCCTGAACGAGGACTCGACGTTGGTCACGCCGAGGACGTCCACCAGGAACTGCGACAGCTCGTAGGTCTTCTTCGCCAGGGCCTCGGCCGCCGCCTTCAGCGCCGGATCGTGCTTGAGGAGCCCCGGGTACTCGGTCTTGACCATCCAGGCGCAGGAGCCGGAGGGCACGACCACGTGCTCCGCGCCCGCGAAGAGCCCGACCGTCCGCGCCGCCACGACCGCCGCGTCGTGGTGATAGCCCGAGTTGAAGAGCGGCATCCCGCAGCAGGTCTGTCCCTGGGGGAACTCCACGGTCACGCCCAGGCGCCGCAGGAGCGTGACCATGGCCACTCCCACCTCGGGGAAGAACATGTCGCCGAGACAGGTAATCATGATCGAGGCCCTCACGACTTGGCTCCCGATTCATGAGACGCCGTCCCGTGGGGAGGCGGCGGCGTCACGACCACCAGGACCAGCAGCGGATCGGCGCCGTCGTTGAAGAGCCCGTGCTCGACTCCGGCGGCCGCGACGAGCGCCTCGCCGGCTGCCACGCGCTCCTCCTTGCCGCCGAGAGAGAAACGCCCGGCGCCCTCGAGCACGTAGTAGATCTTGTCCTGGTCGGCGTGGGTGTGGGGCTTCTGGTACTGGCCGGGCGCCACGCAGTAGAGGTCGAGCTGCGCGCGTGCCGTCGTCGCCAACGCGAGCTTGGCCATCTTGGCGCCATCGAATTTGACGTGGTCTTCGATCCTGATCTTCATGCATCCCTCAGCGCGCGCGCCAGGAGATCGACCGGGTGGACGACCTCGAGCTCGAAGCCCATCTCACGCGCCTGCTTCGCGATCTGCATGAGACAGCCCGGGTTGCCCGCCGCCACCATGCGCGCGCCGGTCTCGCGTATGCGCTCGACCTTCATCCGGCCGAGCTTCTCGGCCATGGCGGGCTCGGTGAGATTGTAGATCCCGGCGCTGCCGCAGCACAGGTCGGAATCCTTGATGTCCACCACGGTCAGCCCGGGTATCCGGCGCAGGAGCTCGCGCGGCTGGGCGCGCACCTTCTGGCCGTGCACCAGGTGGCAGGCGTCGTGGTAGGCGACGGTCTCCTTGATCTCCCCGAGAGGAAGATCCGACTCGACCAGCACTTCGCAGATGTCCTTGACCTTCGCCGCGAAGGCCGGCCCACCCTCATCCGGAAGCCAGTGACCGTACTCCTTGAGCGCCGAGCCGCAGCCGGCCGCATTGGTCACCACCACGTCCACGACCTCGCCGAAGACAGCCATGATGCGCGAGGCCATTCCACGGAACTCGTCGAGTCTTCCCGCGTGGAGGTGGAGCGCCCCGCAGCAGCCCTGGGCCCGCGGCACGACCACATCCCATCCGGCGGCCGAGAGCAGCCCCGCGGTCCGCGCATTGACGTCCGAATAGAAGAAGCGCTGGACGCAGCCGGTCAGAAGCCCCGCGCGCCCCCGGGGCTTGCCGCGCGCGGGAATGTACTCGGGAAGCGGGGCGGCCGACGACATCGCGGGCAGCAGCGCCTCCATGGATTTGAGTCTTTTCCACGGCGACAGCACACCCGACCCGCGCACGAGGCCCTGGAGCCCCGAAGCCTGGTAGAAGCGGAGCCCCCAGAGAAGCGGCGCCAGCCGGGCCGGGTACGGAAAGGTCTCGAGCGCCCAGCGCCTGGTCGCGTGGTCGCTCTCAGGCGCGCGGATGCCCTGCCGCTCCAGCTGACCGCGGGTCGCCTCAAGGAGCTGCCCGAATGGGACTCCGGAGGGACAGGCCGTCTCGCAGCCGCGACAGCCGAGGCAGAGGTCGAGGTGGCGCGCCAGGACCGGCGTGAGCCCGATGCGGCCTTCGGCCGCCGCGCGCATGAGGTAGATGCGGCCGCGCGGGGAGTCCATCTCCTGACCGAGAACGCGGTAGGTCGGGCACTGCGGAAGGCAGATGCCGCAGTGAACGCAGGCTCTCAACCCCTCCATGGACGGCGCGTCGGTGGTGTCAAATGCGCCGGCGCCGGCACCGGCCGTCACCGTGCTCATAGGCCGCCTACGAAGCGCCCAGGGTTCAGCACCCCGCGCGGGTCGAACTCCGTCTTGAGCCGCCTCATCACGGCGAGCGCCGTTTCCGGGACCGGTCCCCAGACGTCGGCGGCGCGCTTCAGGTCGAGGGGCGCCCGCTCGACCACGAGACTCCCGCCCTCGGCCGCGAGGGCCTCTCGAAGCGGCGCCACGATCTCCCTCGCCCACGTGTCCGGGGAGACACTCCCCTCGACTGCGGCGCGAAGAATCCCATTGCCCGCCTCGCCCACGAGCGACACCGTCAGGCCGTGGCGGGATATCACTCGCTCCACCTCACCGGCCCAGAACGGCAGGCGGCGGATCTCACTCGCGAGCTTCACCACGGTGGAGCTCGCGAGCCCGCCGCCCACCCGGGTCCAGAAGCCCTCGTCGAGCGCCGAGACTCGCGCGCCGAGTCGCGACGCCATCGAGCCGAGTAGGGCGCCCTGAGACGTCACCGCCTCGGCCACCGTCGCGACCGACACGGCCAGCGCCGCTTCGGCCCTCTCGCTCCCGACGCGCTCGAGCGCCCCGGCATTGAGCCACGCCAGGCGCTCGGGCTCGAGGCTGGAGGCGAGGACGGCGGCGGCGAGCGAGCCCGCGGCCTCGCGCGAGGTGAAGGAGAAGAGCCATGATCCGGAGGCGGGTTGAACGGGATGGAGCCTGAGCGTCGCCTCGACGATGACGCCGAGGGTGCCGAGCGAGCCGGTCAAAAGCTTCGGGATGTCGTAGCCGGTCACCGACTTGACGACCTTGGAGCCGCCCCATGTCACGGTGCCGTCCGCCTGAACGAAGCGGGCTCCGAGCAGGAGGTCCCGCCCCGTGCCGTAGCGGAAGCGCCGCTGGCCGCTGGCATTCGTCGCGAGCACGCCGCCCACGCTGCGCGAGCCACCGCCGTAGGGGTCCAGCGCCAGCATCTGCCCGTGCTTGCACAGCTCGCGGGCCAGCAGATCGAGCGTGACGCCCGCCTGCACCGTCGCCACCATATCGGCGGGGACATACTCGAGAACACCCGTGAGGCGCGAGAGGTCAAGAATCACGTCCAGCCGGGCCGGTGGCGCTCCGAGATCGAGCGCCGAGCCGCTGCCCCGTGGGGCGACCGCCAGCCCCTCGACGGATGCGAGGGACATCACCCTGCCGACCTCGTCAAGGGAACCCGGTCGGGCGAGCCAGCGCGGGGGCACTCCCTCGACCGCCGCGGCCGCGAGCTGCGATGGGGCCGTGGTGAGATGCTCGCCGCCGACGATGGCGGCGAACGCGTCCCCGAGCGCCGGAGCCGAGACGGCCACGCTCAGACCCAGGCGCCGGCCGGAAGCCGGGGGACGGACGGCCTGAAGCCTTCGCCGCAGGCCGGGTGCGAGGGCAAGAGCTTGCCGGGGTTCATGATCCCGTCGGGATCGAAAACGCGCCTGAAGCGCGCCATGAAGTTCAGATCGGCGTCGCCGAACTGGAGCGGCATGCTCGAGGCCTTGTCGAGTCCGACGCCGTGCTCGCCGGTGACGCTGCCGCCCATGGTGAGGCACGCGCGCAGCAGCTCGTCGTTGGCCAGGATGGCCCGCTCGAGCTCGCCGGGCTCGAGGTCGTTGTAGAGGATCATCGGGTGGAGGTTGCCGTCGCCCGCGTGGAAGACGTTGGCGATGACGAGTCGGTGCCGCGCGCCGATGGCCTGCACCTCCCGCATGATCTCCGGCAGCCGCGAGCGCGGCACCACGGCGTCCTGCAGGATCCAGGCGGGCGACATGCGGCCGACCACGCCGGCGGCCTCCTTGCGCCCCTTCCAGAGCAGCGCCCGCTCGGCCTCGTCCTGGGCGACCCGGATCTCGAGAGCGGCGTGGTCCCGGCAGATCTGCACGATGCGCCCCGCCTGGGCCTCGATTTCCGCCGCGGGGCCGTCGAGCTCGATCAGCAGCACGGCGCCCGCGCCCTTGGGATAGCCCGCGCCGACGCCCTCGTTGATGGCGCGGACGAAGGTCTCGTCGATCATCTCGAGCGCCGCCGGGATGATGCCCGCCGCCACGATGGCCGAGACCGCCTCCGAGGCGTCGTCGATTGCGGAGAAGGACGCGAGCAGGGTCCGGACGCCGGCGGGCACGTGGAGGAGCCGCACGGTGATCGCCGTCAGCAGTCCGAGCGTCCCTTCGCCGCCCACGAGCGCGCCCGTGAGGTCGTAGCCCGGGTGGTCGTGCGCTTTGCCGCCCACCGACAGGATCTCCCCCGCCCCCGTGACGACCTCGAGCCCCAGCACGTGATTGACCGTGATGCCGTACTTGAGGCAGTGCGGGCCGCCCGCGTTGGTCGAAGCGTTGCCGCCGATGGAGGAGACCATCTGGCTGGAGGGATCCGGGGCGAAGTAGTAGCCGGCGTCTCGGGTGGCCTGGGACAGCCACAGGTTGATGAGCCCGGGCTGGACGGTCGCGCAGCGGTTGGCGAAATCCAGCTCGAGGATCCGGTTCATCCGCGTCAGCGAGACCATGACACCGCCATGGGGCGCCATGGCGCCGCCGATCAGCCCCGTGCCCGAGCCCCGCGGTACCAGGGCGACGTGCTCGCGCCGGCAGAGGCGCACCAGCAGGGCGACCTGCGCCGTCGTCTCAGGCAGCACCACCACGTCGGGCGCGCCCTTGTAGAACGTATGCATGTCGCACTCGTACGCCATGCGCCCTTCCGGGGTCGACACCACCCCCCCGGCCCCAAGAATCCCCTCAAGCTCACGAAGAACAGCGGGACTCAGCGCCATGGTGTCCTCTGGGCTACTGCGTACGGGGCGGCGAGAAGGGGTCAGATGCGAGGCGGCGCCCGAAGGGCCGCACGCGAGGCGTACTCCCGTACGTTGAGCGTGCGGCCGAGGGCGCCAACGAAGCAGCTGGCCCCTTATCGGCGGCCCGCGTTAACCTATTTTCCAGGTCTCGCCCGAGACCAAGAGCTTCGCGACATCGCCCGGGCCGCGCTCCGATATGGCCTTCTGCTCCTGCTGAATCACGATCTCTTCGTACGTGGCCTCGCCCTCGAGATTCAGGAGCACGCCCACGGGGACGGGGTATTCGGGCGCCCACAGCTGGGCGAGCAGCATGGCGGTGGCACGGTCGGTCGCGTCGTGGACCCAGAGCGTGCCCTCCGCCACGTCCTTGACCTTGACAACCTTGGGCTTGAGGCCTTCCAGCACGAGGCCGCGCCGGTCGTCTGCCGGTCCGAACGTGATGGGCTTGCCGTGCTCGAGCCTGCACTCGTAGAGGGCCTTGGAGTCCTTGTCGTAGAGCACGTTCCACGCGAGGTCGTTGTAGACGTTGCAGTTCTGGAGGATCTCGACGAAGGCCGCGCCCTTGTGCTGGGCGGCGCGTCTGAACGTCTCCTCCATGTGCGCGATGCTCCGGTCCACGGTGCGGGCGACGAAGGTGGCGCCGGCCGCCAGGGCGAAGGCGCATGGGCTGACGGGACGGTCGGCCGAGCCCATGGGCGTGGACTTGGTCACCTTGCCCAGCTCGCTCGTCGGCGAGTACTGGCCCTTGGTGAGGCCGTAGATCTTGTTGTTGAAGAGCAGGATCGTGACGTCCACATTCCGCCGCAGCACGTGCAGCAGATGGTTGCCGCCGATCGAGAGGCCGTCGCCGTCGCCCGTGATCACGAAGACCTTGAGCTCCGGCCTCGCCAGCTTGAGCCCGGTGGCGATGGCCGGCGCCCGCCCGTGGATCGTGTGAAAGCCGTACGTGTCCATGTAGTACGGGAAGCGGCTTGAGCAGCCGATCCCTGAGATGAACACGATGTCCTCCTTCGGGATGCCGAGACCCGGCATCGTCTTCTGCATCGCGCTCAGGATGGCGTAGTCCCCGCAGCCGGGGCACCAGCGCACGTCCTGGTCGGACTCGAAGTCCTTCTTGGTGTACTTCGGCGCCGCTCCGGGCGTGCCCGTGACCGTGCTCACTCCTTCGCCTCCAGAAGTTGGTTGATGGCCTCGAGGATCTCCTGGCTGGCCAGCGGCATGCCGCGGACGCGGTTGAACCCGACGGCGTCCACGAGGTACTCGGCCCGGAGCACCCGCACGAGCTGGCCGCTGTTGATCTCGGGCACGAGGACCCGCCGGTACTGGCGCAGGATCTGGCCGAGATCTGGCGGCAGCGGGTTCAGGTGGCGGATGTGGACGGAGGCGACCGCCTTGCCCTCCATCTGCGCTTCCTCGACAGCCGCGGTAATGGCCCCGTACGTACCGCCCCAGCCGACCACGAGCACGTCGCCGGATTCCTTGCCGTTGACAACCGTCGGCGGGATCTCCTGCGCGACCCGCCGGACCTTCTCGGCGCGCGTGCGCACCATGTGGTCGTGGTTGTCGGCCTCGTAGGAGATGTTGCCCGTGACGTCCTGCTTCTCGATGCCGCCGATCCGGTGCTCGAGCCCCGGCGTACCGGGGCGCACCCACGGCCGCGCCAGGGTCGCCGCATCGCGCAAGTAGGGAGCGAACCCGTCCTTCTCGGTCCGGAACGAGACCGGGATGTCGGGCAGCGTCTTGACGTCCGGGATGAGCCAGGGCTCGGAGCCGTTGGCCAAGTACCCGTCCGAGAGCACCATCACCGGCACCATGTACTTGATCGCGATCCGCACCGCCTCGTAGGCGATGTAGAAGCAGTCGCCGGGCGTACACGGCGCGATGACGACGATGGGGCACTCGCTGTTGCGGCCGTACAGGGCCTGCATCAGGTCGGCCTGCTCGGTCTTGGTCGGCAGGCCCGTGCTGGGGCCGCCCCGCTGGATGTCGAAGATCACGAGCGGCAGCTCGGCCATCACCGCGAGCCCGATGCCTTCGCCCTTGAGGGCGATGCCGGGGCCGCTCGAGGCCGTGACTCCGAGAGCGCCGCCGAAGGACGCGCCGATGGCGGAGGTAACGGCGGCGATCTCGTCCTCGGCCTGGAACGTGCGCACCCGCCAGCGCTTGTGCAGCGCCAACTCCTCGAGGATGCTCGAGGCCGGCGTGATCGGGTAGGCGCCGAAGACGATCGGGATCTTCGTCCTCTCCGCCGCGGCGAGCAGTCCCCAGGCGAGCGCCCGGTTGCCCGTCATGCTGCGGTACACGCCCGGCGGCATCTCGGCCGCCTCGATGCCGTAGTGCTCGGAGAACATCTCGGCGGTCTCGCCGAATGCGTGGCCGGCCTTGAGCACCCGGATATTGGCCTCGACGAAGGTCGGGTTCTTGGCGAAGCGCTGCTTGATGGCGTCGAGCGTCGGGTCGAGGGGCCGCGTGTAGATCCAGGAGACGAGCCCGAGGGCGAAGAAGTTCTTGCAGCGCTCCTTCTCCTTGGTGTTGAGCGGCAGGTCTTCGAGCGACTTTTTCGTCATCGCGCCGATGTCCACCTGGTAGAGGCGGTACTTCTCGGCCAGGCCCGGGTCGGCGAGCGGGTTCTTCGGCTCGCCCTTCTCATCCTTCGGGTAGCCGGCCTTCTCCAGGTTGCGCTGGTCGAAGGCGGCCGTGTTCACGATGAGGATGCCGCCCGGCTTGAGATCGGCCACGTGCACCTTCAGCGCCGCGGGGTTCATCACGACGAGCGTATCGAGCTGGTCGCCCGGCGTGTAGACCCGCTGGCTGCCGAACTGCAGCTGGAAGCTCGACACCCCGAAGAGGGTGCCGGCGGGCGCGCGGATCTCGGCCGGGAAGTTCGGCAGGGTCGAGATGTCGTTGCCGGCCCAGGCCGCCTCGGTGGTGAACTGCTCACCCGTGACCTGGATGCCGTCGCCGGAGTCACCGGCGAAGCGGATGACCGCGCGAGTCAGCGTCCGGCGCGGCTTGGCGACCGCGGGAGCAGGCATTACGGTGTCACTCATGGTCTCGGTCGTCCTCTCAGTGACTGCCGTCGTCGGCGCAGAGCGGCCCCGAACGCATCGTCGCTGGGAACCCCCTCCAGGCGAGAGCCGCTACGGCTTTATGCTACCCAAAACCCCTCGGATAGGCAAGGTTCTCTCCAGTCCGACCGCCGGAGTTCGCCGCGCCGCGCCACGGCCCGTGGCCTATAGCTCGAGCAGCTCCATCTTGGGCGACCGCGTGAGGTTGCGACAGCCCCCGGGCTCCACGAGAACCATGTCCTCGATGCGCGCGGCCCCCCGTTTCGGGTAGTAGAGGCCGGGCTCGACGGTCACCACCTGCCCCGCCTTGAGCTCGTAGTCGAGCCGGCTGATGCGGGGCAGCTCGTGTATGTCGAGGCCGACGCCGTGGCCCGTCCCGTGGAAGAACCCCTGGTTGCGCCCGTCCACGACGCCAGTCGCATAGCCGCGGGCCTCCATCGTGCGTGCAACTTCTGCGTGGACCGCCCCGCCCGAGGCCCCGTCCTTGACCAGCTCGATCCCGCGCAGCTGGGCCGCCAGGACGGCGTCATAGATCCGGCAAAGCTCGTCGGGCGCCTTGCCCTTGACCACCGTGCGCGTCATGTCGGCGAAATAGTGGGAGGTCGAGGAGCGCGGAAAAATGTCGAAGATGATGCCCTGGTTGGGGCGGATGGGGCCCGAGCCCTGGTTGTGCGGGTCCACGCCCTGCTCGCCGCAGGCGATGATGGTGTGCTGGGCGATGCAGTCGTTCTCCATCAGCGACACGTTGACGACCTTCTTCAGGTCCTCGGAGGTCAGCGCCCGGCCCTTCCAGACCACCTCGTCACCGCGGATCACGCTCTGCCTGAGCACGGCGAGCGCCGCCGCGAGCGCGGTCTCCGTATGCCGCTGGGCCAGCTCGATGGCCGCCACCTCCTCGGCCGACTTGACGACGCGCTCCGGAAAGAACGGGTGCGGCCTCACCTGCACCGTGACCCCGCGCTCGCGCAGCCGGTCGGCAGCTTCGAGCGGGAAGTCGGCGGGCACCTCGACGGTCGCGACGCCATAGTCCTCGAGAAGCAGGCTGACGGTGTCGGTGAGCTTCGGCTGGGCCCAGCGCTGCTTGGCCTTGGCTTCCCACTCGGAGAGCGACAGCACCTCGTCGACGCGGGCCTGCTGGCGCGCGCGGTCTACCTCGAGGTCGGACATGAGCAGGATCTTCCTGCCGCCGGCCTCGAGGAAGACGAAGGGGTCGGGAGCCATGAACCGGCAGGCGTAGTAGAGATTCGAGTCTCCCTCGCTGGCGGCGATGATCAGCGACGCAGTCATGCGGCGGATCCTCGTCGGGTCTCGTACTGGATGACGGGATTGGCCTGCTCGCTGACCTCGCTCAGGTTGGCGATGCCGAGCTCGCCGCGCTGGAAGAGGTACTCGACGTGCGCCCCCGCCTCCTCGAGCGCCAGGAGCCGCGTGTAGCCCGCCCTCGGCCCGAAGAGACGCTGGGAGACCTCCACCAGCGTCATCGGGTCACGACAGAACTCGAGCACCTGGGCGAGCCGGCGCTCGTGGTGGGCCGCGATGACGCCGATGCGTGCCGGCATGTCCTCGATCGGCGCCTCGTGCCCGGGCAGCGCCAGGCTGATCCCGCCCAGCCGGCGCACCTTGTCGAGGGACTGGAGGTACAGCTCGAGCCCGCAGAACGGCGTGATGGAGGCCGGCGACTGGTGGGGCGTGATGCGCGAGAGCACGTGATCGGCCGTGAAGAGAAGATCGTCCACCTCGAGGCAGATCTGCCCGGGACAGTGGCCGGGCGTGTGGTGGACCCGGTAGCCGTTGATGATGCGCTGGCCGTCCTTGACCACGCCGTCGATCGTGACGGACTTGAAGAAGGCCTTCGAGAACCGGTACATGGTCTCGAGCTCGTCCCGGAGCTCCGGCTTGACCCCGGCCCGCTCGAGGAAGACCCGCATGTCCTTCGAGGCCAGCACCATCCGCTCCTCGAAGCGGCTCAGTACCCGCGCATCCAGCTCGTGGACCCAGACACGGGCCCCGGTCTCGCGGGTGAAGTGGCCGACCCAGCCGAAGTGGTCGATGTGGGCGTGGGTGATGACGACGTGGCGGACGTCGTCGAGCGAGACGCGCTCGCCGAAGCGCTCGCGCATCTCGTCGAAGCGCTGGTGGAGCCCCTTGACCGAGTCCTCGGTGCCGGAGCCGACGTCCACGAGGGTCGGCGTGTCGCCGTCGACGATCAGGTAGATGTTGTTGACGTGGCCCGGGAAGGTCTCGACGGGCATCCCGTAGACCCGGATGCCGCCCCGGCTCACAAACTTCTGCACCGCCATCACTTGCTCCGCCATGCCCCTACCGTACCACGCACGACGCGCCATTTTCCTGGCGAGGAGTCCGTCGGTCCCGCCGCCGCGATGTCATCGGCCACGTGCTGCCGGCAGTGGGGTGCCCTCGGGAGCGAATCCGACGAGCCGTAGCGCGCCCCGAAGCGCAGGGCGCCTCCGCCGCGCGAGCCGTCCCCGCGGAGCGGGGCGGCGAGCGCACCCCCGTCTCGGGGGATGGGGGGCAGGCGGAGGCGCCCGAGCGAGGAGGCGCGTCGAGGCGAGGAGGTTGAGCGGACGAGGGCACTCCACTGCCGGCAGCACCCCTCGGGATACCGCGGGCTCCTGCCCGTCTACTCTGCGGGGGACTCGTCGGCTTTGCGGAGGGTCTCGATGAAGCGCGCGACGGCGGGAGTGAGGCGCTTGCCCCGCCGGTAGATGAGCCCGATCGGCCTCGCGAGGCCGGAGAGCGCGAGCGGCACCGTGGCCAGCGTCCGCATGCCCGACTCCATCACCACGGTGGGCCGCGGCAGGATGCTGACCCCGGCGGCGATGCCGATGGCCTGCTTGATGGTCTCGACGTTGTCGAACTCCATGACCACCTCCACCTTGACCCCGTGCTGCTTGAGCGCGCGGTCGATCGCCTTGCGCACCGCGAGATCGCGGTCGAACGCGATGAACTTCTCGCCCGCGAGGTCGCCGGCCTCCACGTGCTTCCGCTTGGCGAGACGGTGGCTCGGATGCGTCACCAGCACCATCGGCTCCGATCGGAGCGGCAACACGTTGAGTGTCCGGGTCGCCGCGGGATACGACAGGACGCCCACGTCGGCCTCGTCGTTCTGGACCGCCTCCACCACCTTGTGAGGGTGCAGGCATTCGAGCAGGACCCGCGCGCGCGGATGCGCCGACATGAAGGGCTGCATGTGTCGGCTCATGTCGTGGAGCCCCACCGAGTAGATCGCCGCGACGCGCACCGTCCCCTCCACCCGCTCCCTGGAGGCGAGCAGCCCGGCCCGCGCCTTTTCGAAGCCCTCGAGGAGGTCGCGGCAGGCGTCGAAAAAAACGCGGCCGGCCTCTGTGGCGACCAGCGGCCTGCGAGAGCGGTCGAGGAGCGGCACGTCGAGGTCGCCCTCGAGCTGCTGGATGGACTGGCTGGCAGCGGACTGCGTGACGCCGTTGGCCGTCGCGGCGCGCGAGAAGCTCCGCAGCCTCACGACGTCGCAGTAGAGCTTGAGCGTCTCGAGGTTCACGGGCCGAGGTTATCCTATTAGAATCTCTAATGCTATGTTTTTTCTATTTTGTCCTTGGCTAATGCTCGGCCCTAGTGTAGGCTCACTCCTCAAGTCGAGGTTGTTCCGAGAGTTCACAAGGACGCGGGAGGCTAGGAGAGGGATGGCGATGGAAGACGGGTTGTCAGCGACGACGCCTGCCGGGATGCCCGGGGCCCAGGGCCTCTACGATCCCGCCCACGAGCACGACGCCTGCGGCGTCGGGTTCGTCGTGGACATGAAGGGGCGGAAGTCCCACGCCATCGTGAGCCAGGCTCTCCAGGTGCTCAAGAACCTTCTCCACCGCGGCGCCTGCGGCTGTGAAGCCAACACGGGGGACGGCGCCGGCATCCTGATCCAGATGCCGCACGCCTTCCTCGCCCGCGAGTGCGCCGCGCTCGGCTGGAGCCTCCCCTCGCCCAGGCACTACGGCGCCGGCCTCGTCTTCCTGCCGCGCGATGCGGCCCAGTCCGCGCAGTGCCGCGCGATGCTGGACGGGATCGTCCGGGAGGAGGGCCAGACCTTACTCGGGTGGCGAGTGGTGCCAACCGACGACGCGCCGGTGGGGCCGAGCGCGCGCGCGGCCGAGCCTCTCATAGAACAGGTCTTCATCGGCCGGGCCGCAGGCATCTCCGACGCGCAGGCCTTCGAGCGCAAGCTCTACGTCATCCGCAAGCGCGTCGAGCACGCGGTGCGGCGCTCGGACATCCCGGGCCGCGGCTACTTCTACCTGCCGAGCCTCTCGGCCAATACCCTCATCTACAAGGGCATGCTCTCGGCCGACCAGATCGAGACCATGTTTCCGGACATCGTGGACCCGCGGGTCGAGTCCGCGCTCGCGCTCGTCCACCAGCGCTTCTCCACCAATACGTTCCCGTCGTGGCCGCTGGCGCATCCGTACCGCTACATCGCCCACAACGGAGAGATCAACACGCTGCGCGGCAACATCAACTGGATGCACGCGCGGGAAGCCCTCTGCCGGTCGAACCTTCTCGGCGACGACCTCAAGAAGATCCTGCCGATCGTCGTCGAGGGCGGCAGCGACTCGGCCATCTTCGACAACGTGCTGGAGCTCCTCGTCATGGCGGGCCGCCCCCTTCCGCTGGCGGTCCTGATGATGATTCCCGAGGCCTGGAGCGGGCACGAGTCCATGCCCAGCGAGCGCAAGGACTTCTACGAGTATCACGGCTGCCTCATGGAGCCGTGGGACGGCCCGGCCTCGATCGCCTTCACCGACGGGACCGTCATCGGCGCGGTCCTCGACCGGAATGGCCTCCGCCCGTCGCGGTACTACGTCACGAAGGACGGGCTCGTGGTCATGGCGTCCGAGGTGGGCGTGCTCGACATCCCGCCCGAGCGGGTGCTGATCAAGGAGCGCCTCCACCCGGGCCGGATCTTCCTCGTGGACACGGCGCAGGGGCGCATCATCGACGACGCGGAGTTGAAGCACACCTTCGCGACCGCGCACCCGTACGGCGAGTGGCTCGCGACCCACCTCACGCCGCTCGAGAGCCTGCCCGAGCCGCCTCACCTGCCCGAGCCCGCGCACGAGACCGTCCTCGAGCGCCAGCAGGCCTTCGGCTACACACACGAGGATCTCCGCCTGCTGCTGGGGCCCATGGCGACCGCGGGCGAGGAGCCCATAGGCTCCATGGGCACCGACACGTCGCTCGCCGTGCTCTCGGACCGCCCGCGACTCCTCTACGACTACTTCAAGCAGCTCTTCGCGCAGGTGACCAACCCGCCGCTCGACGGCATCCGCGAAGAGCTGGTGACCCAGATCGCGACCAGTATCGGTCCCGAGGGCAACCTCCTCGAGCCCACGCCCGAGGCCTGCCGGCAGATCAAGCTCAAGACCCCGATCCTCGACAATGCCGAGCTGGCACGGATCCGCCACGTTGACCGGCCGGGCTTCAAGGCCACGACCGTGCCCATGCTGTTCCGCGTGGCCGACGGCCCGGACGGCCTGGCGCGCGCGACGGAAGAGCTCTGCCGGAAGGCGAGCCAGGCGGTGGATGCGGGATTCACCTATCTCATCCTCTCCGACCGCGGTGTCGATCGCGAGCACGCGCCCATTCCGGCGCTCTTGGCGACGGCCGGAGTCCACCACCACCTGATCCGCGAGGGCAAGCGCGTCAAGGTCGGTCTGGTCATCGAGACGGGCGAGCCGCGCGAGGTCCACCACATGGCGCTCCTCTTAGGCTACGGCGCGGGCGCCGTCAACCCGTACCTGGCCTTCGAGACGCTCGACGACATGATCCGCCAGGGCATGCTGCCGGCGCTGGACCACAAGACCGCGATCAAGAACTACATCAAGGCGCTCAACAAGGGCGTCCTCAAGGTCATCTCGAAGATGGGCATCTCGACCATCCAGTCGTACCGGGCGGCCCAGATCTTCGAGGCGATCGGGCTCGCGAAGGACTTCGTGGACCGCTACTTCACGTGGACGGCGTCCCGCATTGGCGGCATCGGCATCGACGTGGTCGCGAAAGAGGCGCTCCTGCGCCACCACCACGCCTTCCCGGAGCGGCCCGTGGGCGAGCCCGAGCTCGACTGGGGCGGCGAGTACCAGTGGCGGCGCGACGGCGAGTACCACCTCTTCAATCCTGACACCGTGTTCAAGCTCCAGCACGCCACGCGCTCGAAGCAGTACGCGATCTTCAAGGAGTACACGGACCTCGTCAACACGCAGAACGGGCACCTGGCGACGCTCCGCGGGCTCTTCACGTTCAAGTTCATACCAAAGCCTATCGCGCTCCAAGACGTCGAGCCCGTCGAGGCGATCCTCAGGCGCTTCGCCACCGGCGCCATGTCCTACGGCTCGATCAGCCTCGAGGCTCACGAGACGCTGGCCATCGCCATGAATCGGATGGGCGGACGCTCAAACACCGGCGAGGGCGGTGAAGACCCGGCGCGTTACAAGCGCGACCCGAACGGCGACTGGCGGCGCAGCGCGGTCAAGCAGGTCGCGTCGGGGCGCTTCGGCGTCACGAGCTGGTACCTGCTCAACGCGGACGAGCTCCAGATCAAGATGGCCCAGGGCGCCAAGCCCGGCGAGGGCGGCCAGCTGCCGGGCCACAAGGTCTACCCGTGGATCGCCAAGGTCCGGCACTCGATGCCGGGCGTGGGGCTCATCTCGCCGCCCCCACACCACGACATCTACTCGATCGAGGACCTGGCCCAGCTGATCCACGACTTGAAGAACTCGAACCCGCGGGCGCGGATCAGCGTCAAGCTGGTCGCCGAGGTCGGAGTCGGAACGGTCGCGGCGGGCGTCGCCAAGGCGCATTCGGACGTGGTGCTGATCTCGGGCCACGACGGCGGCACCGGCGCGTCGCCCTTGACCTCGATCAAGCATGGTGGAATTCCGTGGGAGCTGGGCCTAGCGGAGACCCAGCAGGTGCTGGTCATGAACAAGCTCCGCGACCGGATCATCGTGCAAACGGACGGGCAGATGAAGACCGGGCGCGACGTCGTCATCGCGGCGCTCCTCGGCGCCGAGGAGTACGGCTTCTCCACTGCGCCGCTCGTCGTCATGGGCTGCATCATGATGCGCGTCTGCCATCTCAACACCTGCCCGGTCGGCATCGCGACCCAGGACCCGAAGCTCCGGGCCAAGTTCGAGGGCAAGGCAGAATTCGTCGAGACCTTCTTCCGCTACATCGCGCAGGAGGTCCGCGAACACATGGCGCGCCTCGGCTTCCGCACCATGGACGAGATGATCGGCCGCTCGGACTTCCTCGACGTCCGCAAGGCCGTCGACCACTGGAAGGCCCGCGGCATCGACTTCTCCTCGATCCTCCACCGGCCGCAGGTCGGGCCCGAGGTCGCCGTTCGGAGGGTGGTCGAGCAGGACCACGGTCTCGAGAAATCTCTCGACGTGACGACCCTCGTGCCGCTCTGCCGCGAGGCGCTCGAGCGCCGCGAGCCAGTGGACATCCGGCTGCCGATCAGGAACGTCAATCGCACGGTGGGCACCATCCTCGGCTCGGAGGTGACGCGTCGCCACGGCCCGGACGGGCTCCCGGACGACAGCATCCGCATCCACTTCACGGGCTCGGCGGGGCAGAGCTTCGGCGCCTTCGTGCCGCGCGGCATCACGCTGACGCTCGAAGGAGACGCCAACGACTACCTCGGCAAGGGCCTCTCCGGCGGCAAGCTCATCGTCTACCCCCCGCGCGAGGCGACCTTCGTGGCCGAGGAGAACATCCTGGTCGGCAACGTGGTGCTCTACGGCGCCACGAGCGGGGAGGCCTACTTCCGCGGCGTGGCCGGCGAGCGGTTCGGCGTCAGGAACAGCGGCGCGCTCGCGGTCGTGGAGGGCGCCGGGGACCACGGCTGCGAGTACATGACCGGCGGCCGTGTGGTGGTCATCGGGCGCACGGGCCGCAACTTCGCCGCCGGCATGTCGGGCGGCATCGCCTACGTCCTCGACGAGGCGGGCGATTTCAAGCGCCGGTGCAACCTGGGCATGGTGGATCTCGAGTCCCTGGTGGACGTCGAGGACGTCGAGCTCGTCAAGGACCTCCTGTCCCGCCACATCCGCCACACGCAGAGCCCGGTCGCCGCGCGCCTTCTCGTCAGCTGGGAGGCGACGCAGCAACTGTTCGTCAAGATCATGCCGCGCGACTACAAGCGCGTGCTCCAGGCCATCAAGAAGGCCGAGGAGAGCGGCATGTCCGTGGACGAGGCCGTGATGGCCTCGGCACACAACTAGGCTCCCCACATCTAGGCTCATGGGCAAGATCACCGGCTTTCTCGAGATCAAGCGCGAGACACCCAAGCGGCGTCCCGTCGGCGAGCGGGTCCACGACTGGCAGGAGGTCTACCTACCCTTCGAGGCCGACAAGCTCAAGAAGCAGGGCGCGCGCTGCATGGACTGCGGCATCCCCTTCTGCCACCAGGGCTGCCCGCTCGGGAACCTGATCCCCGATTGGAACGACCTCGTCTATCGGGACCGCTGGCGCGAGGCCATCGACCGCCTCCACGCCACGAACAACTTCCCGGAGTTCACGGGCCGCCTCTGCCCCGCCCCCTGCGAGGGCTCCTGCGTGCTGGGCATCAACGACGACCCGGTCACGATCAAGCAGGTCGAGGTCGGCATCATCGACCACGCCTTCGACGAGGGCTGGGTCGTTCCCGCCCCGCCCGCAGCGCGCACGGGAAAGAAGGTCGCCGTGGTGGGCTCGGGCCCGGCAGGTCTCGCCGCCGCCGAGCAGCTCAACCGCGCCGGGCACTCGGTGACCGTGTTCGAGAAGGCCGACCGTATCGGCGGACTCCTCCGCTACGGCATCCCGGAATTCAAAATGGAGAAGCGCGTTCTCGACCGCCGCCTCGCGCTGATGGAAGCGGCGGAGATCGCCTTCAGGACGAGCGTGAACGTGGGCGAGACACTGCCCGTCGAGGCGCTCCGCAAGGACTTCGACGCCACCGTCCTGGCCGGAGGAGCGGAGTGGCCCCGGGATCTCCAGATCCCCGGGCGCGAGCTCCGGGGCATCCACTTCGCCATGGACTACCTCACGCTCCAGAACCGGCGCTGCGAGGGCGACAGCGTCCCGGATCGCGAGGTCATCACGGCCGAAGGCAAGAACGTCGTCATCATCGGCGGCGGCGACACCGGCGCCGACTGCCTCGGCACGGTCCACCGCCAGAGCGCGCGCTCCGTCACGCAGTTCGAGATCCTGCCTCGCCCGCCTGAAGAGCGCGAGCCCGCCAGCAATCCCTGGCCCCTCTGGCCCAACATCTTCCGCGTCTCCTCGGCCCACGAGGAAGGAGGCGTGCGCGAGTACTCCGTCAACACCTCGCACTTCTCGGGGGTCGACGGGCGCGTGACGACCCTCCATGCGGTACGCGTGGAGATGATCAAAGAGGGCGGCCGGATCGGCTTCAAGAACGTCCCGGGCACCGAGTACGCCATGGAGGCCGACCTGGTCCTGCTCGCCATGGGCTTCCTCGGCCCGCGGCGCGAGGGACTCCTGGCAGACCTCGGCGTCAAGCTCACCGATCGCGGCAACGTCTGGCGGGACCCGAACTGGATGACGAGCGTGCCGGGCGTGTTCACCGCCGGCGACATCCAGCGCGGCCAATCGCTCATCGTCTGGGCCATCGCCGAGGGCCGAAGCGCCGCCCGTGGCGTGGATCTCTACCTGATGGGCAAGTCCGACCTCCCCGCCCCGCTTAAGTAGCCTCCGCCCCGACCCTGCTACTTGAGCGGCCTCACCTGCGCGTCCCAGCCTCCGAAGTCCGGTTTGAGCGTGATGACGCGCCCCTGGGCCTCTTCGTAGTAGTACAGGTCCCCGCTCGACGTGGGGAAGCTGAAGCGCGCCTTGCCGCCACTGAGCGTCACCTTGCCCCAGCGCGTCGTCGCGCCCCAGGACGCGACGATCGTGGCGTCGGGATTGACCGTCAAGTAGTAGATCTCGTACGGCCCGCCGGCGAACTTGATCTGGCCTCGCCACTTCCCCTCGATCGTGCGGATGTCCGTGATCGGCTTGCCCGTCACGTTCGAGGCGCCCAGGAGGAGGGCGGCGGCGAGCAGGATCAGCGTGGCGCGCCCGATCATCCGCGGCGTGGTCATCGAATATCCCGGCCGGGCTACTTGAGCGGGGTCACGTAGACGTACCAGCCGCCGAAATCCGGCGTCATCGTGATGACGCGGCCGTCCGACCCATCGAAGTACAAAAGGGTGCCGCTCGTGAGGTGGGAGATCTCGAAGCGCGCCTGGCCCCCGCTCAGCGTGATCTTGCCCCACTGCCAGTTCGGGCCCCATTCCGCGACGATCGTGGAGTCGGGGTTGACCGTGAGGTAGTAGAATTGCGGCGCGCCCATGCCGACGGTGATGGTGCCCCGCCACTTGCCCTCGATGGCCCGGACGTCCGTGAGAGGCTTCGACGGCACTGAGGCGCAGCCCGCGACCAGGACAATGACCAGCACGATCCGTCCCGCGAAGTTGACCACTCGTGAGGGGCTCAACGCTCCCGCCTCCTCACCCGTGAACGGTGGCGTCTCTTCAGTGCCCGGACCCGCCGGCTGATCTCCCGATCGACCAAACGCTCAAGCCTCCGCCCAAAGGCCACACCAAGAGAGGTGGGGATCGACCGTTCGAAGCCCGTCCACCCGGGTTCTCCTCCAAACAACGAGAGCTTGGCGCGGCTCCGATCGAGCGTCACCCGAACCGCCTGAAGCGCGTTGCCCACGGCCTGGATCCCGTCCTCGCCGTAGCCGTGCTGAACGCCGCGCTGCCCCAGCCCCGTGATTTGGAAGGGACACGCCCACTCCCCTGTTGGCTCTTTGCGAGGTTTGCCAAGGCGCACAATGACCGTCTTCCTGGGCGATCCAACAATCTGGAGCGCGCGGGCGCCGAGGACGGGGCCCAAACCCCGTCCTCTTCCGGTGAGTCGCGTCCCGGCTCTCATCCTCTTGCCCCGGCTACGTCAGCGCAGGGGGCTCTGCCAGATGGCGTGGCCCACGAAGAAGGGGCCGAGGCTCGCCATGTACTCCGATGTCTGGACTGTCTTGCGCATGGTCTGGACGAGGTGCGAGAGCGGCTGGAGCTCCTTGCCGACCAGGCCGATGAGGAAATCGTTGTCGTGGGCGTCGAGACCGTGGCAGGCGAGCCTGATGTCATGCGCGAGATCGGCGTCGCCGTACGCGCGTCCGATCGTGCCGTGCTCGCGGAGGATGGCGCCCTGCTCCTGGGCGGACAGCTTGGCGAAGGCGCCCGTCCGCCTCAGCGGGTACCAGACTGCCCAAGGCCAGTCCGGGTTGAGCACGGTGCGGCGGGGGCGGCTCAGCAGCCAGTCTTCGAGGTCGGGCTCGAAGCCGCTCGAGTAGGTCCTGCCGATCATTGCCAGCTCGGGCTTGGGAACGAGGCCGGCGAAGGGCTCGGCTGCCAGGACCTCGCGCGCTCGCGTGACGAGGAACGCCGGGTCCTCGGCGAACGTGAGCACGCCCACGCCGCGAGGGTCCTGGAGGTCGGCGTACAGCACCACCTCGATCCGGCTTCTCTCGAGCGCCGCGGCCAGGGTCTTGGGCTCGGAGCACCCCCCGAAGGCCTGGAGCTGCATGAAGAGGCGGCGGTTCGAGGTCTGCCCGTTGGCGCCGCGCTCGGCGACCTCGACCTTGACTCCGTCTGGGACCTTGACTTCGTCTGGCACCTTGACCTCGTCAGGCTTGCCGGGCCCCGGGGTGGTCATACGCGCTCACTACCCTCCGCGAGTGTGCATCTCGAGATGGGGCTTGGCCTTGAGCTCGCCGATCTGGACCAGGGGCTGCCGGTCTTTGAGCAGGAGCCGCTGCTCCGCGCCCCTGTCCCGGCGCCTCTCCCATGCCGAGCGGATCAGCAATGCCAGATGATCTTTTGAAGTGCCATCCCTCAAGTGTTTCCTCAAGTCCATTCCGGCCGTAGCATACAGGCACAGGAGCCACTGCCCGTCGGCGGTGAGCCGGCTCCTGTCGCAGGTCTGGCAGAAGGGCGCCGTGGTCGAGGAGATGATCCCGAAGCTCAGCCCGTCCGGCAGCCGGAAGCGGTCGGCGGGCGCCGATGACTCTTCCACGATGGGCTCGATCCGGCCATAGCGCGCGCCCAGGCGCTCGAGGATCTCGGCACGCGCGACGACCTGGTCCATGGACCAGCGCGTGGCGCCCCCCACGTCCATGTACTCGATGAAGCGCAGCTCGGCAGCCACGCCGCGGGCGAACTCGATCAGATCGAGCATCTCGTCGTCGTTGACCCCGCGCATCACCACGGTGTCGAGCTTGAGCCCGGGCCAGCCCGTGCGGCTGACGGCTTCGATCCCCTCGCGGACCTGCTGGTACGCGTCGCGACGGGTCAGCGCCCGGAAACGATCCGGCTTGAGGGTGTCGAGGCTGACCGTCACGCGCTGGATGCCCGCGTCACGGAGCGCCTGGGCCTCCTGGGCCAGAAGGATGCCGTTGGTCGTAATGGCCAGGTCGCGGATGCGGGGCTCGGCCGCGATCATCTTGACGAGGCGGGGCAGGTCCTTCCGCAGGAGCGGCTCGCCGCCCGTGAAGCGCACCTTGTCCACGCCGAGGCCGGCGAAGACGTCCACCAGCCGCGCGATCTCTTCGAAGGTCAGGATGTCGGCGCGCGGCAGCCACGCGTACTCCTCTTCCGGCATGCAGTAGGCGCAGCGCAGGTTGCAGCGGTCGGTGACGGAGAGGCGGAGGTTGCGGAGCGGCCGCGCGAAGGCGTCGCGGATCACGGCAGCTCCACGAAGACACGGTCGCCGTCCACCGAGACCGGGAAGCAGGGTATCTTGACGGCCGGGTTGTTGACGTTGGCGCCCGTCTTCACGTCCCAGCGCCAGGCATGCCACGGGCACACGACCACCGTGCTTTCGAGATCTCCCTCGCCCAGCGGCCCGCCGCGGTGCGCGCAGGCATTGTCGAGGGCGTAGAAGGCGCCGTCCACGTTGAAGAGGGCGAGAGCCCTGCCTTCGGCCTCCACGACCCGCCCCTCTCCCACCGGGACGTCGGCGACCTGCCCGACGAAAATGCGGCGGCTCATGCCGGCACCGGCTCGCCCAGCCCGGCGCGCTGCCATTCGCGAAGGAGACCGGCCTTCTTCACGCCGACGTCGAAGTGGTCCCACGGCATGATCTCGCCCTCGGGGCGCTCGCGCCGCGTGTAGAAGGATGGGTCCGCCCCCCACTCGCGAAGCGCCCGGCGCCAGTCCCCGTCGAGCCGGGCGGCGATTTCGAGGAAGTCGGCGACCCGGCGGTCGCCGCGCGCGAGCAGCGCCTGGAGCCCCGCCTCGCGCGGGTTCTCGTGCACCACCCGCACCTGGAGCCGCCGCGCGCCGCTCTTGATCGCTTCGAGCTTGGTCTCGAGGTCGCGCGGCTCGTCGAAGGGCGCCCACTGGAACGGCGTCCACGGCTTGGGCACGAAGGAGGACACGGACAGCGTCAGCTTGCCGAAGGGGTGACCGTCGGGCCCGGGCACGCGCAGGCGCTCCAGCATGCGTCGCGCCAGATCGGGGATGGCTTCCACGTCCTCCATGGTCTCGGTCGGCTGCCCGATCATGAAGTAGCACTTGAGGTTCGGGATGCCGTACTTGCGCAGGAGGTCGCAGGCGGCGTAGAGCTGCTCGTCCGTGATGACCTTACGGATGACTCGACGTAGCCTCTCCGTGCCCGCCTCGGGCGCCATGGTCAGCGTCCGGTGCCCGCCGCGCTGGAGTGAGGCGACTAGGTCTTCGGTCAGGCTGTCGGCCCGCAGCGAGGAGATCGAGACCTCGACACCGTACTCCTCGAGCATCTTCATGAGGTCGCCTATCCACGGGTAGTCCGACACGCAGGCGCCCACGAGACCCACGCGCTTGGACTCCTTGGCAATCTGGGCGACGGACTCGCGCAGCGACTCGAGACTCCGGTGGCGCACGGGCCGGTAGACCTGGCCTTCCAGACAAAAGCGGCACCCTCTTCCGCAACCCTTGCCCACCTCGAGAAGGGCCATGTGGCCGTATTCCGCCTTGGGGGTCTTGAGAATGGAACGCGTTTCGAAACGGTTGACGTCGCCGAGCCGGCGCTTGACCACGACGGCCGGCACGTCGGCGTCACGCGGGGTGACCGCGCCGATGGTGCCGTCGGCGGCGTAACGAACGTCGTAGGCCGCGGGCACGTAGATGCCTTGGAGCGGCTTGAGCCGCTCTATCACCCGCTGCCTCTGGCCGTCCCGCCCGTCGGCGCGGCAGGATGCGTAGGCCGCGACGATCTCCCCGACCAGCTCCTCCCCCTCGCCGACGGCGATGGCATCCATGAAGGGCGCCATGGGCTCCGGGTTCGAGAAGGCGCAGACCCCACCCATGAGCACCAACGGGTCACCCGACCCGCGATCCGCCGGCCGCGCGGGGATCCCCGCCATGCGGAGGAGCCGCAGCACGTTGATGTAGTCGCCCTCGTAGGTGACGGAGAACCCGACCACGTCGAAGTCGCGGAGCGGACGCAGCGACTCCAGAGAGAACGGCTCGGTGCCGGTGCGCGCGTACTCGTCGGAATCCTCGGGATCGGGGAAGAACACGCGCTCACAGACGGCGTCGGGGAGGGCGTTCAGGTGCTCGTAGATCGTCTGGAAGCCCAGGTTGGACATGCCCACGGCGTAGGTGTTGGGGTAGACCAGCGCGACCGAGACGCGGCCGCCCCAGTCCTTGCGGACCACACCCTCTTCACCGGCGACGAGGGATTGAGCTTTTTTCTTGAGTTTCCACGACATGCAACGAGTCTACCACGGAGGGTCGGGGGCTAAGGCCGCGGGAGCGGCGGAGACCGGGGGGGCGCCTCGCGCAGAGTCCGCGCTAGATGCCCATGATCTGGACATCGATGCTGCGCGGCCTCGGCCCGTCGAGCTCGGCGAAGAGGATGGACTGGAAGCGGCCCAGCGACAGCTCCCCGCCGCTGATGCCGACGGCGATGCTCCGGCCCAGCAGCGCGGCGCGGAGGTGCGAATGCGCGTTGCCGCGCTCGCAGTCCGAGTAGCGGGGGTCGTCGTGCCGGTAGCCGTCGTTCTCGGCCACCAGGGTCTCGATCATGGACTTGAGGTCCTCGACCAGGGCGCCCTGGAACTCGTTGACGAAGAGCGCGCACGTCGTGTGCAGCGAGTTGACGAGAAGGATGCCTTCCTTGATGTCGGCGCTCAGCATGACGTCGCGGATCGTCTTGGTGATGTCGAGGATCTGCGTCCGGTGCTCGCTCAACATCGTGAAGGTCTTGCGCGCGACCTTAAGGGTCTGCACCTAGGTCTCCTCCGTCATTCCGAGCGCTGCCTGCTGCGGCGCTCGCGCTGAAGTTCACCGCACTGCTGGTGCCGAGGGAGGGAATCGAACCCCCACGGCCCCAAAGGGCCAGCGGATTTTAAGTCCGCTGCGTCTCCCAGTTCCGCCACCCCGGCGCTTGCTGCGCCCGCCTGCCTGTAGTGGAGGCGGCGAGCGGATTCGAACCGCTGAATAGAGGTTTTGCAGACCTCCGCCTTAACCACTTGGCTACGCCGCCACATACGTCAACAGGGTCCGGTCCAACCCCCGGTCCCCGCATCGAACCAATGGAGCGGGAAACGGGATTCGAACCCGCGACCCCAACCTTGGCAAGGTTGTGCTCTACCACTGAGCTATTCCCGCAAGAAATCATCTGCTTCACAAGCCTGACGGAGTGTAACAAACGCCTTAGGTGGTGTCAACTTAGGTCGCCGTCGGCACTCCCTCCCGGAGATACCGGGCGGCCTCCTCGGGGGGGGTCGGGTTGATGAAGAAGCCGGTTCCCCACTCGAAACCCGCCACCTTGGTCAATTTTGGGATGATTTCGAGGTGCCAGTGGAAGTGGTCGAGGGTCGGAGTCTTCAGCGGCGCCGAGTGGAGGCTCAGGTTCCAGGCGGGATCGCCTAGTACCCGGTTCATCCGCCTCAAGACCTCGCCCAGGAGCCTCGCGAGGGCCCCGAGATCCACGCCCTCGGAGTCTTCGTAGCTCGAACGGTGGCCCTCGGGCAGGATCCAGGTCTCGAATGGGAAGCGGGGAGCATACGGGCAGAGCGCCACGAAGCCCCCCTCGCCCAGGATGAGCCGGCCGAGACCTTTGGCCCTCCCCTGCATCTCCTGGCGGATGATGTCGCACCAGATACAGCGCTTCTTCATGCGGAAGTGACGAAGCGCCCCCTCCAGCTCCTGCTCGACCATCATGGGGACGATGGGCGTTGCGATGAGTTGGGAGTGCGGGTGCTCGAGCGAGGCGCCGGCGGCCTCGCCGTGGTTCTTGAAGACGCTGACGTACTCGAAGCGCGCGTCCTTCTGGAGGTCGACCATGCGCCGGCGCCACGCCTCGAGCACGGCGACCACCTGGGTCTCAGGCAGTCCCGCCAGCGAGGCGCCGTGGTCGGGGGTCTCGATGATGACTTCGTGGGCCCCGATCCCGTTCATCCGGTCGTAGACGCCCTCGCCCGCGGGCTCGAGATCTCCCTCTATCCTGAGCGCCGGGAACTTGTTGGGCACCACCCGGACCTCCCATCCGGGGCCATTGGGCGGGCTCGCCGGCTCGCGCACCGCGAGGATCTCTTCGGGCGTGCGCGACTCCTGCCCGGGGCAGAAGACGCAGGGACCGGTCTCCTTTGGATGGACCGGCGCGGAGGCGAAGTCGGAGGGCCGCCTGGAGCGCTCGGTCGAGATGATCACCCATCGGCCGACGACGGGATCGCGCCTCAGCTCAGGCACGGCCGGCGTGCTCCTCCTCGGGGCGCGGCTCCCGGGCTAAGAGCGAAACCAGCGCGTCCTTCACAGGTTTCGCCTCGAAGAGCACGGCCGAGACCTCGTCGCAAATCGGCATGCTCACCCCGGTCCGCCCCGCCAGGATCCTGGCCGAGGCGACGGTGCGCACGCCCTCGGCGACCATGGGAGTCGACCCTTCCGCCTGGGCCAAGCTCTGGCCTTTCGCGACGGCCAGGCCGAGCCGGTGGTTGCGGCTCTGTGAACCCGTGCAGGTCAGCACGAGGTCGCCGAGCCCGGCCAGCCCCGCGAGCGTCGCGGGCTGGCCTCCGAGGTGGACCGCCAGACGCCCCATCTCAGCCAGGCCGCGGGTGATGAGGGCCGCGCGCGCGTTCTCGCCGAGCCCGAGCCCGTCTGAGAGCCCGGTGGCGATCGCCATCACGTTTTTCAGCGCGCCCCCGATCTCGACCCCGACGACGTCGCGGTTCGTGTAGAGCCGGAAGGCGGGAGCGCTCAGTCGCTCCTGGAGGCTCCGCGCGACGCCGGCATCCGTCGAAGCCACGACCAGCGCGGTGGGCTTGCCCAGCGCCACCTCGCGGGCGAAGGACGGGCCCGAGAGCACCGCGACTTGGTGCGCGGGGAGGATCTGGGAGAGAAGCTCGGACATGCGGAGCGTGCTCGAGGGCTCGAGACCCTTGGTCGCCGAAAGCAGCACCGCCCCGCTGGGGACCGCGGCCGCCATCGGCTGCAGGACGCCGCGCAGAAAGTGAGACGGCACCGCGAGGATCACGAGGTCGCTGCCGTCGAGCGTCTCGACGAGGTCGGCGCCGGCGACAACGCTCTCTGGAAGGGGGACGTCGGGGAGATAGCGCCGGTTCTCGCGCGCGCCGCCGATCGCCCGGGCCAGCGCCGGATCGCGGGCCCAGAGGCGCACCGCCATGCCGCTCCGGCCGAGCTGGACGGCCAGCGCCGTCCCCCAGCTCCCGGCGCCGATGACCGCCACCGCGCCGCCGCGGGATGTCATGCGCCCCGGAATGTCATGCGCCAAAGCTTGTCATCCGCCAAGGCTTGTCATACGCCAAAGGCTGTCATACGGTAGACGCCCGCTCCCCAAGCCGGCGCTCCGTGCCCGAGAGGAGCCGCTTCACGTTGTCGTGGTGGCGCCACACGATGACCGCGGCAGCGCAGGCCGCCGCCACCGCGTACATCGGCGTATAGCCGAAGAGCCACGCGCCGATCGCCAGGCTCACGCACCCCAGGATGGAGGCGAGCGACACGTAGCGGAAGGCCGCCGTGAGGACAATCCACACGGCCATCGCGAGCAGGATGGCTCTCGGAGTCAGCGCGAGGAAGGCCCCCAGCGCCGTGGCCACGCCCTTGCCTCCCTTGAAGCGGAGGAATACCGGCCAGCAGTTCCCCACGATGGCGAGCACCGCCCCCGCGGCGCCCCACACGGGCTCGGGCCCAATCACTTCTGCCCCTCTGACGGCAACATAACCCTTTGCAACGTCGCCGAGCAATGTCAGCACCGCGGGGACGGGGCCGAGAGTCCGGAGGACGTTGGTGGCGCCGATGGTGCCGCTGCCCTTGCCCCGGATGTCGAAGCCTCCCGCGGCGCGGGCGACCAGGAACCCGATAGGGATCGAGCCGATGAGATAGACCCCGACGAGGCCCAGCGCCCTCACGGCCAGCGTTCCTGGTCCTTGATGATCGCCCGCGGCCCCGCCTTGACGAAAAACCGGTAGAAGTAGTCGGCGCCCGAGACAACCGTCAGCACCAGGGCGCCCCACAGCGCGACCACCGAGATGAGGTGGAAGGGCACGTACTCGGGCGGCACCCCGCGCTCGAGAATGAGGATCGTGATGGCGACGTACTGGGAGACGGTCTTGAGCTTGCCGAACTTGGAGGCGGGCACCACCACGCCCATGGAGAGCGCGACGCCTCGGAGTCCCGTCACGGCCAGCTCGCGGCCGATGATGACCATGGCGACCCAGGCGCCGATCATCTCCACCTGCACCAGGGCGACGAGCGCGGCGGCAACGAGCAGCTTGTCCGCCACCGGGTCGAGCAGGGTCCCGAACCGCGTCACCTGGTTCCGGCGTCGCGCCATGCGCCCGTCGAGCCAGTCGGTGAGCGAGGCGGCGACGAAGATGACGGCGGCGATCAGCACCCAGAGGCGATCGGAGGAGATCACGAAGACGATGATGAGCGGGACCAGGACGATCCGGAACAGCGTCAACGCGATGGGAAGGTTCATCGATTCGCACCCGGGCCCGCAGGGCGGCCCGGTCGAGTATCGGCTCCGGCGGCGGGCCAAGTCAAGACGCCGGACCCAGCCGTAATCGCCCCGCCCGTCAGCACCGGCACGACGGCTGACGTGTCGAGCCGCAGACAGCAGTCGAGGTCCGCCCCGCGCGCGCGGGCCTCGAGGTGGCGCGCCCAGCCGGAGTCGCTCCGCAGCCTGTCGAGGCGCGCGCCGTAGAGGATCCCCAGGCAGCGGACCGCTTGGGCGGCGTCGCTCAGCGTCGCCCCAGCCGCCGCCCGAACGATACCCTCGGCCAGGAGGCCCGCGCAGACGGCGTCTTCGAGAGAGAACCCCCCCTTCTCGCCCGCGCACAGCACCGTCAGGTCTCTCCCCTCCGAGACGGCCCAGCGCACCGCCGCCCCGACATTGGTCAGCGCGGCGACAGCCGCCGCGTCGGCCTGCGATGCCCTGAGCATGGCAGCCGTGCCGTTGGTCGTGGTGAGCAGGATGCTGCGCCCGCCGACGCGCTCGGGACTGCAGTCGAGCGGAGAATTGCCGAGATCGAAACCTTCGATCGGCTCTCCGCCGCGCTCGCCGGCCAGCAGGACGGGCTCCGGAGCCAGCGCCCGAGCCCGCTCGCGCGCCTCGGCGGCGCCCGCCACGGGGATGACGCGCGCGCAGCCCGCGTCGAAGGCCGCGATGACCATGCTCGTGGCACGGAGCACGTCCACAACGAGGGCCGCTCGGCCGCCGAGTACGAGATCGGGGAATTCCCCCGGTGTCAGCGCCACGTGGACGCGCATGGCCGGGGGCGACCTACCGGCTGCGGTCGCGGAGAGCGCGGATCTTGAGGCGGAGGGCGTTGAGGTTGATGAAGCCCTCGGCGTCCTGCTGGCGGTACACGCGGTCGGCCTCGAAGGTGACGAAGTCCCCGCGATAGAGCGAGCGAGGTGACCGGCGGCCGGCGACGGTCACCGTGCCCTTGTAGAGCTTGAGCCTCACGGTGCCGGTGACGTCTCGCTGGACCTGGTCCATCAAACCCTGGAGGACCTCGCGCTCGGGAGCGAACCAGAAGCCGTAGTAGATCATCTCGGCGTAGCGCGGCACGAGGGAATCGCGGAGGTGCAGCAGCTCGCGGTCGAGGGTTATCGACTCGAGGGCGCGGTGGGCCGCGTGCAGGATGGTCCCGCCGGGCGTCTCGTAGACGCCGCGCGACTTCATCCCGACGTAGCGGTTCTCGACCAGGTCCACCCGGCCGATCCCGTGCTCGCCGCCCAGCCGGTTGAGGGTTTCCAGGAGCGCCACGGGCCCGAGCTTCTTGCCGTCCACGGCCACCGGGTTGCCCGCTTCGTAGTCGATCTCGACGTAGATGGGCACATCGGGGGCGGACTCCGGCGAGTTCGTCAGCAGGAACATCTTGGGCGGCGGCTCGGCCCATGGGTCTTCCAGGATCCCGCCCTCGAAGGAGATGTGGAAGAGGTTGCGGTCCGTGGAGTACGGCCGCTCGGCCGTGACGGGCACGGGAATGTCGTGCTTCCTGGCGAACTCCATGAGAGCGGTCCGCGAGTTGAGGTCCCACTCTCTCCACGGCGCGATCACGGTCAGCTCTGGAGCGAGGGCGGCGTACGTCAGCTCGAAGCGCACCTGGTCGTTGCCCTTGCCGGTCGCGCCGTGACTGACCGCGTCCGCGCCCTCGGCGAGCGCGATCTCCACCTGCGCCTTGGCGATGAGCGGGCGCGCGATGGAGGTGCCCATGAGGTAGGAGCCCTCGTAGATCGCGTTGGCGCGCAGCATGGGGAAGACGAAGTCCCTGACGAACTCTTCACGTAGGTCGCGGATGTGGACGCTCGACGCGCCGGTGCGAAGAGCCTTGTCGCGGACCGGAATGAGCTCCTCGCCCTGCCCCAGGTCGGCGCAGTAGGCGACCACGTCGCACTTGTAGGTCTCGATGAGCCAGCGCAGAATGACGGAGGTGTCGAGCCCGCCGGAATAGGCCAGCACGACCTTCTTGACCGACGCGCTCATGCCGCCCCCGACAGGTGCATCACGATGCCCTTCTGGACGTGCAGGCGGTTCTCGGCCTGGTCGAGGACGATGCTGCGCGGCCCGTCCAGGACCGCGTCGGTGATCTCCTCCCCGCGGTGCGCCGGCAGGCAGTGCATGACGAGCGCCTTCGGCGAGGCGAATCCCAGGAGCGTCTCGGTGACCTGGTATCGCTGGAAGGCCTCGAGCCGCTTCTCGCGCTCGGCCTCCTGTCCCATGCTGATCCAGACGTCGGTGTAGAGCACGTCGGCGCCCTCGGCCGCTTCGCGGGCGTCCGTGGTGACCCGCACCAGGCCGCCCAGGGCGCCGCAGGCGTCGAGCACGGCTGGCGCAGGCTCGTAGCCCGGCGGGCAGGCGGCGCGCACCCTGACGCCCATCAGCGCCGAGAGGAGCAGCACCGAGTTGAAGACATTGTTACCGTCCCCGATCCAAGCCAGCTCGAGCCCCTTGAGCTCGATCCCCCGCTCCCAGAGCGTGTAGAGGTCCGCCATGGCCTGGCACGGGTGCTCGAGGTCTGAGAGCGCATTGATCACGGGGATCGTTGCGTGAGCGGCCAGCTCCTCGAGCGTCTTGTGGGCGAAGACGCGCGCGGCGATGCCGTCCACCCACCGCGAGAGGTTGCGCGCGATGTCGGGCACGGACTCGCGCTTGCCCGGACCGATGTCCTGGGCCGAGAGGTACACGGCCGCCCCGCCGAGCTGGACCATGGCGACCTCGAAGGTGACGCGCGTCCGCAGCGAGGGCTTCTCGAAGATGAGCGCGAGCGTGCGGCCGGCGAGCGGGGTGACCCGCTGGCCCGCCTTGAGCTCGGCCTTGAGCTCGGCCGTCAGCTTGAAGATGTCGAGCACGTGCTTCCTGTCGAGGTCGCGAATCGAGACGAAGTGGTTCACGGGGTCACGGCCTTGAGCGCCACGTCGATGATGGCGCAGGCCTCCGCGATCTCCTTCTCGGCGACGATGAGGGCGGGCGCCAAGCGCAGGGTGTTGTCCCCGGCCGTGAGCACGAGAAGCCCCCGCTCGCGGCAGGCGGTCACCACGTCGCCCACCGGCGGCACCAGGTCCAGGCCAACCAGGAGGCCGCGGCCGCGGATCTCCTTCACGGCCTTCGGATGCTTGGCCCGGATCGCCTCGAGCGCCTCCAGCATTAGCTTGCCCATGCGCCCGGCGCGTTCGGCGAGCCTGTCTTCGATGAGCGTGCTGAAAACGGTGACGCCGACAGCCGTGGCGAGCGGGTTTCCGCCAAAGGTAGACCCGTGCGTGCCGGGCGTGAAAACCCGGGCCACGTCCTCAGTGGCGAGCGTCGCGCCTATCGGCACGCCATTGGCCAGCGCCTTGGCCACGGTCATGATGTCGGGCGCCACCCCCGAGTGCTCGTAGGCCCAAAGCTTGCCGGTGCGACCCATGCCGGTCTGGATCTCGTCGAGGATGAGCAGGATACCCGCCTCGTCGCAGAGCTTGCGCAGCCCGGGCAGGTAGCCCTCGTCGGGCACGATGACCCCGCCCTCGCCCTGGATCGGCTCGACCAGCACGGCCGCGGTCCGGCTGTCGATCGCGCGCTCAAGCGCCTTGAGGTCGTTGAACGCGACGTACTTGAAGCCCCCCGGCAGGGGCTCGAAGCCGTGGTGATACTTCTCCTGCGCCGTGGCCGTGACGGTCGCCAGCGTCCTGCCGTGGAAGCCGCCCCGCATGCTGATGATGTCGCCGCGGTCGCTCGACCCGTGCTCCTTGGCCCATTTCCGGGCGAGCTTGATCGCCGTCTCGTTGGCCTCGGCGCCCGAGTTCGAGAAGAAGACGCGATCGGCGAAGGAGTGCTCGCAGAGGAGCTGCGCCAGCTGCGCCTGCTGGGGGATGTAGAAGTAGTTGGACACGTGGACGAGGGTCGCCGCCTGCTCGCGCAGCGTCCCCACGACCTTCGGGTGGCTGTGGCCGAGCGCCGTCACCGCGATGCCCCCGGTGAAGTCCAGGTATTCCTTGCCGTTCGAGTCCCAGACCCGCGACCCCTCGCCTCGCACCAGGGCTACCGGATACCGCTTGGTGAAGGTCATGAGGTGCTTGTCGGACAGCTCGAACATCCGCTTCGTGTCCACCTTGTCTCTCCTCGCGCGTTGAAACGGTTTTAGGTAGTGCTAAGGGATGCCGTCGTAGCTGTTTTAGAGGACGATCTCGGTCCCGATGCCTTCCTTCGTGAGCACCTCGAGCAGGATGGCGTGGGGCACGCGGCCGTCGATGATGTGCGCCTTCTGCGCCCCGCCCGCCAGCGCCCGCAGCGCCGACTCGACCTTCGGCAGCATCCCGCCGTCGATCACGTTGCTCTTGATCAGCCGCTCCGCTTCCCGCTTGGTCAAGGTCGAGATGTGCTTGCCGTCACCGCTCTTGATGCCCTGCACGTCCGTGAGGTGGATCAGCTTCTCGGCGAAGAGCGCCGCCGCCACCTCGCCCGCCACGAGGTCGGCGTTGATGTTGTACGTCTCACCCGTCGCGCCCACGCCCACGGGAGCGATCACGGGGATGAAGCCGCCGTCCTCGAGCACCCGGATGGGCTCGGGGTTGACCGCCTCCACCTCGCCGACGAGCCCGATGTCGACCATGCTCCCGTCGGCCTGCCGGTGCAGCCGCTTGCGCGCGCGGATCAGGGTGCCGTCTTTGCCGCTGAGCCCCACCGCCCGCCCGCCGTGGAGGTTGATCAGGCCGACGATCTCCTTGTTGATCTTGCCGACCAGCACCATCTCCACGATCTCCATGGTCTCGGCGTCCGTCACCCGCATCCCGCCGACGAAGTGCGGCTCCTTGCCCAGCCGCTTCATGAGGGCGCCGATCTGGGGGCCGCCGCCATGGACGATGACGGGGCGCATGCCGACCAGCCTCAACAGGAGCACGTCCTTGGCGAACTGCTCCTTGAGGTCGGCCTGCTCCATGGCCGCCCCGCCGTACTTGATGACGAGGGTCTTGCCCTGGAAGGCGCGGATGTACGGCAGCGCCTCGAGCAGCACCTCCGCCCGCTGGACCATCGCCTGCGTGTCCGTGTCCACCCTGTCGCTCCGGCCTGCTTTATTAAAGGATGAAGCGCGAGAGGTCCTCGTCCTCGAGGACGGCGGCCAGGTGGGCGCGCACGTAGGGCGCGTCGATCTTGACTTCCTGGCCGCGCATCTCGGGCGCGGCGAAGGAGACCTCCTCGAGCAGCTTCTCCATGACCGTGTAGAGCCTCCGCGCCCCGATGTTCTCGGCGCGCTGGTTGACCGTGGAGGCGATCTCGGCCACCTCCTCGACGGCATCCTGCGCGAACGCGAGCGTCACGCCCTCGGTCTTCAGCAGCTCCACGTACTGGCGGATGAGGGCGTTCTGCGGTTCGATCAGAATGCGGACAAAATCCTCCCGCGTCAAGGGCTCGAGCTCGACCCGGATGGGGAAGCGGCCCTGCAGCTCCGGGATCAGGTCCGACGGCTTGGACGCGTGGAAGGCTCCGGCGGCGATGAACAGGATGTGGTCCGTCCGAACCATGCCGTACTTCGTCGTCACCGTCGAGCCCTCGACGATGGGCAGGAGATCACGCTGGACCCCCTCCCGGGAGACGTCGGGCCCGTGAGAGCCCTCCCGTCCGGCGATCTTGTCGAGCTCGTCGAGGAAGACGATCCCTGAATCCTCCACCCGGCGGATGGCCTGGCTGACCGCCTCGTCCACGTCCACCAGCTTCTGGGCCTCCTCCTGGGCCAGGAGCCGCCTCGCCTCGCCCACCTTGAGCCGGCGGCGGCGGGTCTTGCCGGGCATGAGATTGGCCAGCATGTCCTTGATGTTCATGCCGACCTCTTCCATGCCCTGGCCCGAGAAGATCTCGAACATGGGTCCGGCCTGAGCCTGGACGTCCAACTCGAGCATGCGCTCTTCCAGCTTGCCCGCCCTCAGCTGGGCCCGGAGCTTGTCGCGGGTTGCGTCCCTCGAGGCGTCGGGCGAGACTTCCTCGAGCGTCCCGCTCGAGAACGCCTCCCCCGCGCGGCGGGGCAGCAGCAGGTCGAGCACCCGCTCTTCCGCCAGGGCTTCGGCCCGCTCGCGCACCGCGGCCGCCATCTCGGCCTTGACCATCGTGACCGAGAGCTCCGTCAGGTCCCTGATCATGGACTCGACGTCCCGCCCGACGTAGCCGACCTCGGTGTACTTCGAGGCCTCGACCTTGATGAAGGGCGCCTGCGAGAGCTTCGCCAGCCTGCGCGCGATCTCGGTCTTCCCGACCCCGGTCGGCCCGATCATGATGATGTTCTTCGGCGCGACCTCGTCGCGGAGCTCGGCCGGCAGGTTCTGGCGCCGCCAGCGGTTGCGCAGCGCGATGGCGACCGCCTTCTTGGCCGCCTGCTGGCCCACGATGTAGCGGTCGAGCTCGGTGACGATCTCGGTCGGCGTCAGCGGGGTCGCCAAGCTCATGGGTCCAATGTCTCTTTCGATAGCCTCAAACTGGATGACATAGGGTTGCGGTCGTGCTCCTTCGCGCCTCTGGCGCTCATCCGAACTGCACTCCGTCGGCGGCGCTCAATCGAGCGTCTCTACCGTGATGTGGTCGTTGGTATAGACGCAGATGCCCGCGGCGATCCGGAGCGCCTGCTCGGCGATCTGCTCGGCCGGGAGGCTGGAGTGGGCGCACAGGGCCCGCGCCGCCGCCAGCGCGAACGGCCCGCCCGAGCCGATGCCGATCAGCCCGTCGTCGGGCTCGATCACGTCGCCCGTGCCGGACACGATGAAGGAGACCTCCGCGTCCGCTACCGCCAAGAGCGCCTCAAGGCGGCGCAGCACGCGGTCCATCCGCCAGTCCTTCGCCAGCTCGACGGCGGCGCGGGACAGGTTGCCGCGGTGCTCCTCGAGCTTCGCCTCGAACTTGGCGAAGAGCGTGAAGGCGTCGGCCGCCGCGCCCGCGAAGCCGGCCAGGACGCGCCCGTGGTAGACCTTGCGCACCTTGCGCGCTCCGGCCTTGACGATCGTCTGGCCGATCGAAACCTGCCCGTCGCCGGCCAGCGCCACGCGCCCCTTGTGGCGGACACAGGCGACAGTCGTTGAATGAAAGGAATCGCTGACCATCGTCACAGCATCACGCGCGCGGGTGGGCGGAGTCGTACACCTTCATGAGATGCTCTGGGCTCACGTGGGTGTAGCGCTGCGTGGTGGTGAGGCGGCTGTGGCCGAGGAGCTCCTGGATGAGGCGCAGGTCGGCGCCCTCGCCGAGCATGTGCGTGGCGAAGGTGTGGCGCAGCGTATGAGGCGTCACGCGCCTGTCGATGCCGGCGGCCCGCGCCCGCCACTTGACGATCCGGTGCACGCTCCGCGTCCCGAGCCGCCCGCCGCGCGAATTGGTGAAGAGCGCGCCTCTCCCCTCGCCGCGCACCGAGAGCCATGCGTCGAGCGCCCCGAGCGCCGCGTCCCCGGCGGGCACCACGCGCTCCTTGCCGCCCTTGCCCATGACCCGCACCGCGCCACGGCGCCGGTCGACGTCGTCGAGGTCGAGGCCGCAGCATTCGGCGACGCGGACCCCCGTGGCGTAGAGGAGTTCGAGCAGCGCGTGGTCCCGCAGTCCCGCCTCCGACCGCTCCGTCTCGGCGTCCAAGAGCCCTTTCGACTCGTCCTTGGGCAGGAAGGAGGGCAGCCGCTTGGGCAGCCTGGGGCTCCTGACCTGGCGGGCGGGGTTGAATTCGACCACGCCGAGCCTGGCAAGGTACCTGAAGCAGCTCCTCACCGTGGCGAGCTTACGCGCGATGGAGCTCTTGGCGAGCTTCCTGTCGTGGAGCCGGACGAGCCAGGCCCTAATCGCCCGTGAATCGGCGTCAGCGAGGTCGCCGATGCCCTCGCGGGAGAGAAAGGCGCGGAACTCTGCCAGGTCGGTGGCGTAGCCCCTGAGCGTGTGGCGCGAGGCGCCGCGCTGGAGATCAAGGTAGCGGAGAAACTCGGCCGCCGAATCCTTCATGGCCGCAGGCTCACGCCACCGAAGGGGCGACCTCTTCCTTGTAGCCGCACTCGCCGCGGATGCAGGCGCGGGTTCGCTTGCCGCCCTTGGCGATCCGCTCGGTCAGGAACGGCGCGGCGCAGCGCGGGCACGGCTCCGCGATGGGGCGCGTCCAGGCGACGAACTTGCAGTCGGGGTACTTGCTGCAGGCGTAGAAGGTCTTGCCCCGCTTGCTCCGGCGCTCGACGAGCTGGCCGCCGCAGCCGGCCTCCGAGCAGGCGATCCCGAGGGTCACGGGCTTGGTCGTCTTGCACTCGGGGTAGCCCGAGCAGGCGATGAACTTCCCGAAGCGGCCGTGCTTGATGACCATGGGCTTGCCGCACGTCGGGCAGGCCTCGTCGGTCATCTCGTCGGCGGGCTTCTCGCGGCCGCTGAGGTCCTTGGTGTACTTGCAGTCCGGGTAGCCGGAGCAGGCCAGGAACTTGCCGAACCGTCCCCACTTCTCGAGGACGGGCTTGCCGCAGTCGGGGCACTTCTTTCCCGTGTCCTCCCCGACCTTGTTGTCCGGCATGCCCGACTTCGCCTTGCGGAGGTCCTTGTCGAACTGCCTGTTGAACTTCCCGACCAGCTCCACCCAGTCGGCGTCGCCCTCCTCGACCTTGTCGAGCGACTCCTCGAGCTGGGCCGTGAAGTCGATATCCATAACCTCCGGGAAGAACGGCACCAGCCGGTCCGTCACGAGCATCCCCAGCTCGGTCGGGAACAGCGTGCCCTTCTCCCGCCGCACGTACTCGCGGTCCTGGATGGTCGAGAGGATCTGGGCGTACGTGGACGGCCGACCGATCCCCCGCTCCTCGAGCGTCTTGACCAGCGAGGCCTCGGTGTAGCGCGGCAGCGGCTGGGTAAAGTGCTGCTTGGGGTCGAGCGCCAGGAGCTTGAGGATCTCGCCCTGGGTGAGCGGGGGCACCACGGCCTCCTGCTCTTCCTCGGGCACGACTTCCGACTCTTCGCGTGATTCGACGTAGACCGCCATGAAGCCCGCGAACTTGAGCGTCGAGCCCTGGGCCCGGAAGAGGCACGTGCCGGCCTCGATGTCCGCCGCCACGGTGTCGTAGACGGCCGGGAGCATCTGGCTCGCCAGGAAGCGCTCCCATATCAGACGGTAGAGCGCCAGCTGGTCCTTGGAGAGAAAGCGCGCCACCGCCTTGGGCTCCCGCGCGACCGAGCTCGGCCGCACGGCCTCGTGGGCCTCCTGGGCGCTCTTCTTGGCCTTGTAGAACGGCGGGACATCGGGGAGATACTCCCGGCCGAGCCGTCCCGTGATCCAGCTCCGCGCCTCGTCCTGGGCCTCGCCCGCGACCCGCACGGCGTCGGTGCGCATGTAGGTGATGAGGCCGACCGCACCCTCGCTGCCCAGCTCGATGCCCTCGTAGAGCTGCTGCGCCAGCATCATGGTCTTCTTGGCCGTGAAGTGGAGCTTGCGGCTCGCCTCCTGCTGCAGCGTGGAGGTGATGAACGGCGCAGAGGGATTGCGCCGGCGCTCGCCGCGCGTGACGCTCTTGACCTGCCAGGACGCGCCGTGTAGCAACGTCATCACCGCCATGGTGGCGGCCTCGGTCGCCAGCGCGGCCTTCTCGCCCTTGACCTCGCGCAGAGTGGCGATGAACTCCGGCGGGTTCTTGCCCTTGAGCCGCGCGTGCAGCGACCAGTACTCGGTCGGGACGAAGGCCAGGACCTCGCGCTCGCGCTCGGTGATGAGCCGCACCGCGACGGACTGGACGCGGCCGGCCGAGAGCCCCCGCCGGATCTTTTGCCAGAGCAGCGGGGACAGCTTGTAGCCCACCAGCCGGTCCAGGATGCGCCGCGCCTGCTGCGCGTCCACCTTGTTCGTGTCGATCTTGCCGGGGTGCTGGAAGGCCGCCTTGACCGCCCGCTCCGTGATCTCGTTGAACATGATCCGGTACGTCTTGGCCTTGGGCACGCCCAGCTCCTGGGCAAGGTGCCAGCCGATCGCCTCGCCCTCGCGGTCCGGGTCCGTGGCGATATAGAGGGCGCCGACCTTCTCGGCCGCCTTCTTGAGCTCGTCGAGCACCTTCTTCTTCGCCGGCAGCACGCGGTAGTCGGGCTTGAAACTCTTCTTCTCGTCCACCCCCAGCTTGCTCTTGGGCAGGTCGCGGACGTGCCCCATCGAGGCCCTGACGATGAAGCTCGAATCCAGGTACTTCTGGATCGTCTTGACCTTGGTGGGCGATTCCACCACCACCAGCGACTTTACCGACCCGGGCGACTTTGCCGATGCGGGCGACTTTACCGACCCGGGCGACTTTGCCGGCGCCGGCGACTTCGTCTCCGTCGGAGACTTCTTCTGGGCGACCTTGGCCTTCATCCGAGCCTCACCTGTACGAAGCGCTTGCCGTCCAGCTGCCGGATGCGCCCCTCGACCTCGAGCGTGACGAGCAGGGCCGAAGCCCGGCCCACCGCCATCCCGCTGCTCTCGATGATGCTGTCGATACCCACCGGCTCTTCACCGATGATCCGGAGGAGTAGACCCGCTTCCGTGTTGTCCTCGGGTAGAGACTCCCCGTGGGCCTCGGCGCTTCGCGGCAGCGCGCGGACCCGATCGCGCCACCGCAGGGGCAGCTGGCCTACGACGTCCTCCCAGCCCTGGATCAGCGCGGCACCGTCCTGGATCAGCCGGTGCGCGCCAACGCTCCGCGGGCTCGTCAGCGGCCCGGGCACGGCCATGACCTCGCGGCCAAGCTCGCCCGCCAGCCCCGCCGTGATCAACGAGCCGCTCCTCGAAGCGGCCTCGACGACCACCACGCCGAGCGACAGGCCCGCGATCACACGGTTGCGGGCCGGGAAATATCCCGCCAGGGGCCGCGTCCCGGGCTCGAACTGCGACACGAGCGCGCCAGACGCCTCGATCTCTCCCGCGAGCGGGCGATTCTCGGGCGGGTAGATCACGTCCACTCCCGAGCCCAGCACCGCGATCGTCCGGCCACCAGCCCGAAGTGCCCCGCGGTGGGCGGCGCTGTCGATGCCGCGAGCGAGTCCGCTCACCACGGTGACGCCGCGGGCTGCGAGATCGGCCCCGAGCCGTTCCGCCACGGCCAAGCCGTAGGGCGTCGCCGCGCGCGAGCCGACGATGGCAATTGCGAGGGCGTCGTCCTCCGCGAGCGCGCCGCGAACGTAGAGCCGCGCGGGCGGCGCCTGGATCTCGCGGAGGTTGGCAGGGTACGCCGTGTCGCCGAGCGCGATCTGCCTCGGCTCGCGGCCTGTCTCTGTCCGGATACATTCGCGCGTGGTGTTCATGGCTTTGTCCGTCGGCTCGACGGAATGAAAATCAGTATAGCAGACCGCCATGGCCGCCCCCTCAAACCCCCAGCAGGCCGCTGAAAAAGGCCCATCTGCTTCGTTGGCGCCCTCGGCCGCACGCTCAACGTACAGGGAGTACGCCTCGCGTGCAGAATCAGCCCAGCCCTCGTCTCGCGACGGCACAGGCCGTCGCTCAACTCGAACAGCGGGGCGCCGCCTCGCATCTGGACCTTTTTGAGCGGCCTGCGGGTTTTTCAGCATCCTGCTAGCGCCCGGGGGGGGCCCGCGAAGCCAGGAGCGTGCGGGCCTGTCGGGCCGCGTCACTCTTCGGAAACTGCTTGACCACCTGCTCCCAGGAGGCCTTCGCGCGCGCGGCGTCCCCCAGCGCGCGGTGGCAGAGGCCGATCTTCAACAGGGCCTCGGAGACCTGGGCGGCCTGCGTGTAGCCGTCCACCGTTTTCTGGAACTCCGCCATCGCCTGCCGGTAGTCGCGCTGGCGGTAGTACGCCTCGCCGATGTGGTTCTGCGCCGCGGCCGCCTGCGGGTGCGCGGGGTATTGGACCACGAACTCAGTGAACTCGAGCGCCGCCTGCCCGTTATCCCCAGCGCGCAGCTTGGCGAGCGCGGCGGCGAATAGCCGGTTCGCCTCCGCATTGCGCGAGGGAGGCGCGGCCGGCGCGGGCGCGGCGGGCTTCGGCGCGGGCGCGGGAATCGGAACGGGCGTGACGGGCGGGGCCGGGGGCGGCACCACAGCGGGAGCGGGGCGCGACTCCGGCGGCACGGGCGTCGCGCGCAGGGAGCGCATCGCGCCCTCGGCTTCGCTCAGCGACGATTTGAGCTTTGCGATCTGCTCGCTGAGATTTTTGATCTCGGCCACGAGGAATGCCTGCTGCGCGTCCATTGCCTTGACGTCGCCCGCGAGGCGCGCGATCTCCTGCACCTGCGCGTCCTGCGTGTTCTTCATGTCGGCCAGCGTGACCCTGGCCGGCGGCGCGTCCTGGGGTGTTTGAGCGCCGCGGCCAGTCGCGCAGCCGGCAAGTGCGGCCGCGGCCACGCCGCAGAGCAGCGCGCGGACGGAGAGTGAGAGCATCACGGCCACCGTAGCACCCGCCTCCACGCCAAGTCAAACTCGCAACCCGCGCCCCCCGCAACTTTGACTCGCCGGGGGCTTTTCGCTAGCATGCGCACATGGCCGACGCCGCCTGGCCCTTCTACGTCTCGGCCGCGATCGCAGGCGCGGCGTTCGGCTACGTCATCCAGCGCGGCGGCTTCTGCCTCATGCGGGCGCTGGCCAACCTGTTCCTCATGGGCGATACGGCCATCGCGCGCGCGTACGTGCTGGCCCTCCTCGTCGCCATGGCCTCCGTGCAGGCGCTCTCCGCCGCCGGGCTCGTCGAGTTCCCCATCCGGCCGTTCCACTGGATGTCGAACTCCATCGGCGGGCTCGTCTTCGGCGTGGGCATGGTGCTGGCCGGCGGCTGCTCGGGCAGCACGTGGTACCGCGTGGGCGAGGGCGCGGTCGGCGCGTGGGTCATCCTGCTGGGCTTCGCGATGGGCGCCACGACGGTGAGGCTGGGCTCGCTCTCCCCGCTGCGCGCCGCGCTCCAGGTCCCCACGATCACGATCGGCGACGCGCCGCCCACTCTCGCGACGGCGCTCGGCGTCTCCCCGTGGCTCGTGATCGCCGCGCTCTGGGTCGTGGGCGGTATCTGGCTCGTGCGCGCGCGCGGGCAGTCGCACCACGGCAAGTGGCCCTGGCATGTCACCGGCGCGGCGGTCGGCGTCCTCATCGCCGCCGGCTGGTGGGCGTCGACCGTTGGCGAGCCGCCCGTCGGGCTGACCTTTGCCGTCAACACAGGCGAGCTCCTGACCTACCCGTTGGTCGGGTTCCCCAACCGCGTCAACTGGAGCATGGTCATGCTGGTGGCCGTACCGGTCGGCGCTTTCGCCGCCGCGTGGCCGTCGGGCGATTTCCGCTGGAAGCTGCCGCCCGGGTGGTCCCTCGTGAAGATATTCTCCGGCGGGCTGCTCATGGGGGGCTCGGCAATTCTCGCCGAGGGATGCAACATCACGCAGGGGCTGACGAACGGATCCACGCTCGCGCTCGGAAGCCTCGTCACCCTCGCCTCCATGCTCGTCGGAGGCTGGCTGACCCTTCGCGCTCTCTACGGCACGACGCGCTGATCGGTCCTAGCGGACCTCGCGAAGCAGAATGACCGGGACGGTTGCGCCCGCCTCGACCGTCGTATCTCCCGGCACGACAGCCAGGCCGTCGGCGGCCACCATGGAGCGCAAGATCCCCGAGCTCTGGTCGCCCGTCAGCCGCGCGCGATAGCCGCTGTCCTCGCCAACGGACAGCGTCACGCGAAGGTAGCCGCGGCGCCTTTCCGGATTCGCGATGGGCGCCTCCGCGCGCGCCCGGACGACGGGCCGCTGGAGCCGCGCGTGACCGCCGAGCCTCAGGAGGGCGGGGCGCACGAAGAGCTCGAAGGTGACCATGGCCGAGACCGGGTTGCCCGGCAGCGCGAAGACGGGCAGCGCGCGCTTGCCCGCGGATGGAATGGTCGCGAAGGCGATGGGCTTGCCGGGCCGCATGTCCACGAGCCAGAGGTGCTGCTCCGCGCCGAGACGCTCGAGCGCGGCCTTGACCAAGTCGTGCTCGCCGACCGAGACGCCCGCCGAGGAAATCACGAGATCGCAGTCGAGGCCCCAGCGGAGTCGCGTCTCGATCTCGTCCAGCCGGTCCGGCGCCACGCCCAGCGAGACGGGATCGCCGCCCGCCTCGTCGATCTGCGCCATCAGCGAATACGTATTCGAGTTCAAGATCTGCCCCGGTCCCGGGTGCCCGCCCAGGTCCACGATTTCGTCGCCCGTGGACAGGACGCCGACTCGCGGCCGCCGGAGCACGCGCACCTGGGAGCGGCCGAGCGCCGCCAGCAGACCAATCTCGGCGGGGCCCAGCAGCCGCCCGCGCTCGAGGACACCATCGCCCGCCCGCATATCCTCGCCTTGGGGGCGGATGAAGTCGCCCGTCTTGACCGGGCGCGACACGACGATCGCTCCACCGTCCTTGCTCACGTCTTCCTGGGGAATGACGCTGTCCGCGCCTTCGGGCACCGGCCCGCCCGTGAAGATCCGGAAGGCCTCACCCGCCCCGAGCGCGCGCAGGGCGACGTGCCCCGCAGCCACCCGCCCCGCAATGGTCAGACGGACCGCCGCCGTCGTCGAGGCGCGCCGCGTGTCGGCGCTCCGGAGCGCATAGCCGTCCATGGACGAATTGGGCCAGGGCGGGACGTCGAAGCCCGAGACGACGCTCTCGGCGAGGACGCGGCGCAGCGCGCGCGCCAGCGGCACCAGCTCGTCGCCGAGCACGCCCACGCGGGCCAGGATACGCTCGAGGGCTTCCTCTACAGGGATCACGCGGGGACCTGGATCACGCGGGTATTGTACCGCGGGCCGCCGCCGGCCGGGGCACGCGGCCTGGCTACTTGGGCTGGCGGAGGACCGGCTGATACTTCGCGATGAACCGCCGGCGGCTCAGCGAGAAGAGCGCGAAGAACCCGGCGGTGATCAGGACCGCGGTGGGCCCCAGCGGGAAGGCGATGTTCTTGTCGAGCGATGGGAAGATGATCAGGATGCGCTCGACGAAGATGGCGATCCAGCCCATGAAGAGGATGACCGTGAAGACCTTGTGGCGCGTCGGCGGGCGCCCCGTCAGCCGCTTCAGCAGGTACGCGAACGGGACGAGCCAGCCCACGATGAAGATGGCCCAGGCGATGTGCCCCCACGGCGGATTGAAGAATCGGTTGAGGAAGAACCGGGTCTCGACGGGCACGTTGCCGTACCAGATCACGAGGTACTGCGAGAAGAAGAAGTACATCCACATGACGCACATGGCGAAGGTCAGCTTGGCCATGTCCTGGATCACGGACGGGGTGACCTGAATCACCCCGCGGGCGTTGGCCCGGATCGTCAGGAACGTTACCAGCCCGAATCCCGAGTAGAGCGAGGTGACCACGTAGTAGCCGCCGAAGAGGCCGCTGTACCAGGCTGGGTCGAGCGACATCATCAGGTCGAAGCCCCAGAGCGACAGGATCGTCACGAAGAGAATGAGGAGCACGGTCGCGAGCCTGTTGCGGCGCGCGTGGGCCTCGGGAGAGTCCGCTCCCGGCGCGTCCTGGGCGAACACCGCCTTGGCGAAGGTCAGCGCCACCCAGTAGAGCGCGAGGCTCCCCAACGCGATCCGCAGCGACATGAACGGCACGTTGAGCCAGGCCGCCTTCTTCTCGAGCGGATGGCTGACCCATGAGAAGAGCGCCGACCGCCCGAAGAAGAGAATGACGAACCCGACGAAGGACACCGGCAGGAAGCCCGCGGTCGTGAGCGCCAGGCGCTTGACGGACGGCGACCACCTCGCCTCCGTCATCTGCATCATCCCGGCCAGGGCCGGGCCCGTGATGCCGAAGCTCGACCAGAAGAGCAGGTTGACGAGGTAGATGCCCCACGTCGCCCGAGGGTCGGAGCCCAGGACGCCCCAGAGGAAGGCGGCGGCGCCGGCCACGGCCAGCGCCCAGAGGAGCCCCGCGTGCTCTCCCCTGCTCTGCGCATCCCCGCTTCGCGCGACCATAGGGGCGGCGCTCATTTCGCGGCCAGGGTCCGGAGGTAGTTGATCACGTGCCACCGTTCCTCGGCGGACAGCGACTCGCCATAGGACGGCATGACGGCGCCGCCGACCGAGAGGTAGCTCTGCCAGTAGCCGTCGGTACGCGCCTTCTGGAGGGCGGGGTTGGTCAGATCCGCGGGAGTCACGAACTTCGCCGCCACGAGGCCGTCGCCCTTGCCCGAGGCGCCGTGGCAGGGCGTGCAGTACACGACGTAGAGATCGCCGCCCTTCTTGGTGGACTCGGGGGTGGCCGGCACCGGGTTCTTCCTTAGGGACGCGGCCTCGCGCTGCTCCTTCGCGTAGTAGAGCTGGCTGCCGCTCCGAGGGAGACTGCCGGGGGCCATCGCGAAGTTCATCTCGCCGGGCATCACGCGCTGGGTCTCTGCCATGTCGTGGTTCCAGCGGTACAGGAGGGCCACGCCCTGCACACCCGCGACCGCGCCCACGGCCAGGAGCACGAGGACGAAGACGTACTTCATCATCGCCTGACCTCCTCCGCCCCCGCGGCGGTCAGGAGGGAGCGGACCTGGTCGGCGGTCTCGGCGGGGCAGGCGACGGCCACCCCGAAGCGGTCCACGGTGAAGCGCGGGTCGTAGGTCGCCGACGGCTTGAGCCTCGGCAGCCTGCCCAGCAGGAGGACGGCGACCAGGGTCGCGAGACCTCCGAAGAGGATCGTCAGCTCGAAGGCGATGATGACGAACGGCGGGAAGGACACCGGCGCCTTGCCCCCCGTGACCAGCTCCCACTTGAGCGAGGACCAGATGGTCAGGAAGAAGCCCGTGGCCGTCCCCGTCAGGGCGCCGACCAGCGTGAAGAGCCGCACCTTGCTGAGCGGCCGGACCTTCTCGATCTCCTCCTCGATCTCCTCGACCGGCACCGGCGTGTAGACGGTCAGCTCCGAGAAGCCCTTGTCGCGGAGCGTCCGGATGGCGTCCAGTGTCGTGTCGACGTGGGCGAAGACTCCCAGCACGTTGGCCGTGGCCATGCTAGTGATGCCCTTCGTGGGCGTGCTTGAACGGGTGCGGCAGCGTTTCCTTGACCTCCACGATGGATAGGGACGGCATCACCCGGATGAAGCCCAGGAACAGCAGGAAGAACCACGCGAAGGAGCCGACGATGATGGTCGAGTCCGTCACGGTCGGGACGTACGTGCCCCAGGTGTACGGGTAGAAGTCGAAACCCAGGCCCAGGACGATGATGTTGAAGCGCTCGAACCACATCCCGATCAGCACCAGGATCGAGACCACGTACAGCGTTATCACGTGGGTGCGCGGCTTCTTCCAGAAGAAGACGAGCGGCGCCAGGCTGTTGCAGAGGTACTGCAGCCAGAAGGCCCAGGCGTACTGCTTGGTCGCCCGGTCGAAGAGCGAAGCCCGCTCGTAGTGGTCGGCACTGTACCAGGACGTGAAAGCCTCGCACGCGTAGAAGTAGGTCAGGACCAGGCTCGTGACCAGGATCAGCTTGGCCATCGCGTCGAGGTGCTTGTCCGTGATGTAGCCGTACCAGTTGAACACGTAGCGCATGGGCAGGATCAGCACCAGCACCATGGCGAAGCCGGAGAAGATGGCGCCGTCCACGAAGAAGGGCGCGAAGAGCGTCGAGTGCCATCCGGGCACGAGCGCCACCGCGAAGTCGAAGGACACGACGCTGTGCACCGAGAGCACCAGCGGTGTCGCCAGGGCGGCGAGGAGACCGTACCCGCGCCGGTAGTGGCGCCACTGCGAGTCCGAACCCTCCCAGCCGAGCGCCATCACCGTGTAGATCTTCTTCTTGAAGCCCGTCGCGCTGTCGCGGAGTGCCGCGATGTCCGGCACCAGCCCGACGATGAAGAAGACCACGCTGATCGTCAGGTAGGTCGAGATGGCGAAGACGTCCCAGACGAGCGGGGATTTGAAATTCGGCCAGAGGTAGCGCTGGTTCGGGTACGGCATCAGCCAGTAGGCGAACCACATGCGGCCGGCGTGGATCAGCGGGAAAAGGCCCGCGGTCATGACGGCGAAGACCGTCATCGCCTCCGCGCCGCGGTAGATGGACGTCCGCCACCTGGCCCGGAACAGGTACAGGACCGCCGAGATCAGCGTGCCCGCGTGCCCGATGCCGATCCAGAACACGAAGGTCGTGATGTACATCGCCCACATCTGCGGCGTGCGCTTGCCGGCCGCGCCCATGCCCGACCAGATCTGCCAGCTCCACGCGACCACACCCGCGCCGAGCGTCAGCCCGACGAGGCACATCCAGGCGAAGTAGGTGTTGCCCGGCATGCCCACGGTCCGGATGACGTCGCGGTTGACGTCCGCCCAACTCGGCTGCCCCGGTTGGGTCGCCGCGCTCATGCCTTGTGCTCCTTCCCGTCGCCGTGGCCGGGCACCGCGCCGCGGACCACCTTCGCGAGGTACGTGACGGCCGGCCGCGTGCCGAGCTCGCGGAGCACGTGGTAGCCTCGCGGACTCACGGAGAGCTTCGACACCCTTGCTGTGGCCTCCTTGAGGTTGCCGAAGGTGATGGCCTGGGTCGGGCAGGTCTGCTGGCAGGCCGTTTGGACGTCGCCGTCCTTGACGGCGCGGCCGGCATCGCGGGCGTCGTTCTTGCCCTTCTCGATGCGCTGCAGGCACATGGTGCACTTCTCCATGACGCCAAGCTGGCGCACGGTCACGTCGGGATTCAGCTGAAGGTCAAGCGGCGCCGTCCACGTGTAGTTGAACCAGTTGAAGCGCCGGACGTGGTACGGGCAGTTGTTGCCGCAGTAGCGCGTGCCGACACAGCGGTTGTAGACCTGCGCGTTGAGGCCTTCCTTGGTGTGGTAGGCGGCGTAGACCGGGCAGACAGGCTCGCACGGCGCGATCTCGCAGTGCTGGCAGAACATGGGCTGGAAAACGTTGACGGCCTTGCCCGCCGGGCCGTGCTCCCAGCGCTCGAGGCGTATCCACTGCTGGGCGCGGCCGTACGCGACCTGGGCCTTGCCGACAACCGGCACGTTGTTCTCGGCCGAGCAGGCAACGACACAGGCCTGGCAGCCGGTGCACGCGTCGGAGTCCACCGCCATGCCCCATCGGTACTCGGGGTACTTGACCGCGGGGTACATGCTCGGGTGGCTCGCGCCCTCCGGGGCCTTGCCGCGCAGCTCCATCTCGCGCGCCGCGGCCAGCCCCACCACCTCGACGATGTCGCGGTTGTCGTCGTCGAAGGTGGCCTGCGGGATGGCGAGCGGTCGCCGCGCCCCTGTCTTGGCGAGGGAGACCCTCACGGCCAGGTGCGGCAGCCCGCCCGAGGCGGTCTCGGGCGCGGGGCCGAGAAGGTGCATGGGATTGGCGCCCGTATTGAGAACCACGTCGTTGGAAACGGTGCTTCGAAGCCGGCCGCCTCGAGCAAAGGCGCCCGGGAATTCGTGCCCCTGCCCCATGGCCACGGCCACCGCCGCCGGGTGCAGCGTCTTGGACGGCCAGGCGGGAAGCTCGATGCTGCCGTGGGGCGAGGTCAGCTTGACCATGTCGCCGCGTTCGAGCGCGAGCTTGGCCGCGGCCTCGACCGGCACCTCGACCCATCCGTCCCAGGCGATCTGCGTCATGGTGTCGGGCGTTTCCTGGAGCCAGGGCTGGTCGGCGCCGCGACCGTCGTAGAAGCGCGACGAGGGATAGACGATGAGCGCGTGGGTGCCGGCGCCCTCCAGCTTCGCGGGCTCTCTACTCACGCGGCTCGGGTCGATCTTCGCCGCTACGCCGGCGGGAACCGCAGCGCGCCAGGCGCCGCCCCGTCTCAATGATTCTTCCCAGAAGTCGGCGAAGGGCTTGCCCGCGCCGTACTCCCGCTGGAGCCCCTGCCACTGCTCCTTGACGTAGGCCTCGAAGCTCGCCCACTTGAGCGGGCCCTTGCCTTCTTCCGTCCCGAGCGCCTGGCGGCCGACCGACAGCAGGATGTCACCCGTCGCCTTCCCCTCGACCGGCTTGCCGTCGATCACCACGGGTCCCATCGTCGGCTGCATGAGCCCGATGACGCCGTCCCGCGCCGCATAGTCGCCCCAGGACTCGAGCGGGTGCAGCGACGGGAGAACGAGCCCGGCCTTCGCCGTGCTGTCGCTTGGCCGGCTGGCCAAGCTCACCACCAGCGGCACCTTGGCGAGCGCCTCGACGAAGCCCGACTTGGGCGGCATGCCGTAGACCGGGTTGACGTCGGCCAGGATCAGCACCTCGATCTCGCCCGCGGCCATGGCCTTCGCCAGCTTGAGCATGTCGGCGTAGGGGCTCGCCTTGCCGAGCGGCGAGTCGGCGCCGAAGCGGACGGTCTTCCCGACCGCGCCGACGGCGACATTCAGGAGGTTGACCGCCACGAGAGTCTCCGTAGCCTGAGGCCCCGCCGCGGCCATGCCGCCGCCCACCGCCAGAGCGCCGTTGGCACCCGCGAAAGCGTGGGCGACGCGCTTGATCGCTTCGGCGGAGACGCCCGAGACTAGGGCGGCCTTCGCCAGATCCACGCCCTTGACCGCGGCGCGTAGCGCCCCCGCGTCAGCCTCCTTGGCCTGGAGCCCCTCGTCGACGATCGCCTTGAGGATCGCCAAGGCCAGGAGCCCTTCGGTGCCAGGGGCATTGCGCAGCCATTCGTCCGCGTTGCCGGCCGTCATGGACTGGCGGGGCTCGACGGCGACGAACGTGCCGGCCCGCCCGCGGCCGAGCGCGTGCATCTTGGCAAATGAACCGGCGTAAGAGACTGGGTTGAGCCAGGTCTCGAGGAAGTCGGCGCCGAAGGACAGCAAATAGCCCGCGTCTTCGATGGCGTAGTGCGGGATGGCGTCGCGGCCGAAGGTCGCGCGGTTGGCCGCGCGGAGGGCTTCGTAGCCGAGCGGTTCGTACGCGATGCGCGCTCTCGCGCCGAGCGCGCGCGTCCATTCGTCCATGAGCCGTCCGAGGCTTCCCGTCTCGAGGCCGCTTACGAGGGCGACCCGGCTCCCCTGCCGTCCCTTGACGAGCTCCGCCAGCTTGGCTGCGAGCTGCTTCTCGGCCTCATCCCAGCCGACCGGCTTGCCGGCCTGGAGCGGGCCGCGGTAGCGGTCCGGGTGGTACAGCCCCGGGAGCGCGGCCTGCCCACGGATGCAGAGGGCGCCCGCGTTGACCGGGTGGTCGGGATTGCCCTCCAGCTTGATGACCCTCCCGTCGCGGTTCTTGGCGACGAGGCCGCAGCCCGCCGGGCACTCGCGGCACACCGTGGAAAAATACGACGCCACGCCCGGCACGATCCCGTCCGGCGGGACTACGTATGGAATCAGCTTCTGCGGTACCCGCCCCAAGAGCTCGTCTGCGTCCTGGCCGCAGCCGCCCGCGGCCACGGCCGCCCCGGAGGTCGCGACGATTTTGAAGAATGACCGGCGATCGATCCCGCTCATTCACCTCTCCCTGCAGCGGCTGTCCTGGAATGGGCCGAACTGCTGCGGTGATGAAACGGGGGCGCTTGGATTCCGGAGGTTGAGGCTGGGACGGAAACGGCGAGCTCACAGACCATCTACGCTCGTACGCTCCTCGCGCGGCATCGCGCAGGCAAGACATGCGCTTCCAAGACGTGCGATCCAAGCTGGCCTGTGAATGGAACGACGAGGCTCCGGGCTCGCGGCCGTGCGAACCCTATCACGCTGGAAAATCGAGGTCAATAGCGATGTCCGGCCAGAGGGCCCGGCGGGCCAATGTGGACCGGCTCAGCGGACCTTCGCGAAGGCCCGGCGGGCCGCCCCGGCGGCCTCTTCGAGGTCGGAGACGCCGTGGGCGAGCGACACGAAGGCCGCCTCGAACTGCGAGGCGGCGAGGAAGACGCCCCCGTCGAGCATCGCGTGGAAGAAGCGCCCGTAGCGCGCCGTGTCCGAGCGCATGGCTGAGGCGTAGTCGGTCACAGGGCCGTCGGTGAAGAAGGCGGTCAGCATCGAGCCAACGCGGTTGACCACGAGCGGCACGCCGGCGGCCTTCGCCCCGTCGACGAGGCCCGCCTCGAGCCGCGCTCCAGATTCTTCGAGGCGCGCGTAGACCCCGGGGCTCGCGAGCGCCCGCAGCGTGGCGAGGCCCGCCGCCACGGCGAGCGGGTTGCCGGAGAGCGTGCCCGCCTGGTAGACGCCGCCGAGCGGCGCCACGCGCTCCATGATAGCCCGCGCGCCGCCGTAGGCGCCCACCGGCAGGCCGCCCCCGATGATCTTGCCGAGGCACGTGAGATCCGGCCGCACGCCGTACAGCGCCTGGGCGCCGCCGTAGGCGACGCGGAAGCCGGTGATCACCTCGTCGAAGATCAGCAGCGCCCCGTACGTGTCGCAGAGGGCTCTCAACCCCTGGAGGAAGCCCGACGCCGGCGGTACGACGCCCATGTTGCCGGCGACGGGCTCGACGATGATGGCGGCCACGTCCCGCCCCCGCGCCGCCATGACGCGCTCGACGGCAGGAAGGTCGTTGAACGGCGCGGTCACTGTCAGCGAAGCGAGGACCGCGGGAACGCCCAGGCTGTCGGGCACGCCGAAGGTGGCGCCGCCCGAGCCTGCCTTGACCAGCAGGCTGTCGGCGTGGCCGTGGTAGCACCCCTCGAACTTGACGATGACGTCACGCCCCGTGGCGCCTCGTGCCAGACGGATGGCGCTCATCGCGGCCTCGGTGCCGGAGGAGACGAGGCGCGCCATCTCGATGGAGGGCACGGCGCGCGAGATCAGCTCCGCCATGTCCACCTCGGCCGCCGTGGGGGCGCCGTAGCTCGTCCCGCGCTGGAGCGCCTCGCCCACGGCCTCGACCAGCATGGGCGCCGCGTGGCCCAGGATCAGCGGACCCCACGAGCCCAGGAAATCGATATAGGTGCGGCCGTCCACGTCCGTGATGCGGCAGCCCTCGGCGCGCGCGACGAAGAAGGGCCTGCCGCCAACGCCGCGGAAGGCGCGCACGGGACTGTTGACGCCGCCGGGGATCACCCGCTGGGCTCTCTCAAAGAGCGCGTCGGAACCCTGCGCGGTCGCGCCTCCGGGATCAGCCATCCGGCTTCTTCCAGTTGACGGCGCCGAAGTCGCGGATCGCCAGGTCCCACCGAAACGCCTCCACCTCCGCCACACGCCGCTCGGCGACGGAGAGCACCACGTAGGCCGCGTCGGGATAGGCGGGCTCGCCGTTGATCAAGGCGTTGGCCCTGTCGGTGGGGGAAAAGTATGCGCCGGCGTCGATGTGCGAGTGGTAGATCGTCAGGACCCGGAAGCCCTGCGCCTCGTGGCGGCCCATGGCGATCAGGTCTCGCGGGTCGATGTAGTAGGCCGTCCGCGCATCGCGAGGGTGACGCTTGGGGTCCTTGGCATGCAGCTCGTTCTGAATGTTGCGGCACGCCAGGAGGAGACGCTCGGGCGAAGCACCTGGTCGCTCCATCACGACCCCGCAGCACTCGGACGGGTACTCAGCAAGCGCCTGGGCCTGGATCCGGGCGTATTCCTCTGGCGTCAGGATCATCGTGCGCGAGTCAGCCCCACGCAAGGGCCGGCCCGCCCCCGGCAAGGGCCGGCCCGCCGCCTGCAAGGGCTGGCCCGCCCCCGGCAAGGGCTGGAATGATCGAGACCTCGTCGCCATCCTTCAGCGGCGTCTGAAGCCCCTGGAGCGACTCGATGCCCTCATTGTTCACGTAGATGTTGACGTGGTGGTGAACTTCGCCGGCCTCGTTGCGGACGAGACCCTTCAGGCCGCTGAAGCGCCCCTCGAGCTCGTCGAGCAGCCCGCGGACGTCGCGCGCATCGACGGACACGCGATCCGTGTTGTTCGTGGCGCGGCGAAACGGCGTCGGGATATAGACGTCAATGCTCATGGCCCTTCTCCTTGCGTTCCTAGAAAGACACGCTGAGATAGCGCTCGCCAGTATCGCACAGCACCGTCACGACGACCCGGTCCGACGGCAGCGCTTCGGCGACGCGGCAGGCCGCCCAGACGTTGGCGCCGGCCGAGATGCCGACCAGCAGCCCTTCTTCCCGCGCCAGGCGCCGGGCCGTCGCGGTGGCGTCCTCGTCACGGACCAGGATGACCTCGTCGAGGACGGCGCGGTTGAGCACGCCCGGCACGAAGGATGCCCCGATGCCCTGGATGCCGTGGGGCCGCGCCCGGCCGCCCGAGAGCACGGGCGAGCGCGCGGGCTCGACGCCGATCACGCGGACGCCCGGCACCCGCTCCTTGAGCACCTCGCCCACGCCCGTGACGGTGCCCCCGGTGCCCACGCCGGCGACAAAGGCGTGCAGGCGCTCCCCGGTCGCGTCCAGGATCTCGAGCGCCGTCGTCCGCCGGTGCGCCTCGGGGTTGGCGGGGTTCTCGAACTGCTGCGGCATGAAGTAGTCGGGGTGCTCGCGCCGGAGCTCCTGCGCGGCGAACACGGCGCCGCTCATGCCCTCGACGGCCGGGGTCAGGTGAATCTCGGCGCCGTAGCGCGCGAGGAGACGCTGGCGCTCCACGCTCATGTCATCGGGCATGGTCAGGATGAGCCGGTAGCCGCGGACCGCGCAGACCATGGCGAGCCCGATGCCCGTATTGCCGCTCGTCGGCTCGACCACGACGGCGCCGGGCTTGAGCAGCCCCCGGCGCTCGGCGTCCTCGATCATGGCGACGGCGATCCTGTCCTTCACGCTGCCTCCCGGGTTGAGCGACTCCATCTTCGCGAGGACCGCGGCGCCGCCGGCAGCGGGCAACCTGTTGAGCTTCACGAGCGGCGTGCCTCCCACGAGATCGAGCACCGACGCGGCGATGCGCGGGCGAGCGGCCGCTGAAGGTCTACGTTGGGTCATGGCGTCCAATCCTATCGGGAACGCAGGTTCCCAGCCAAAAAAAAAGGTCAGATGTGGTACATCGGCTTGGTCGACGCCCGCCGCTCCAACGCCTGCCGCCTGAGATCCTCGAGGGTCGTGCCGTCCACCACCGAATCCACGGCCTCCCACACCGCCCGCCAGAGGTGCATGAGGTCGCCGCCCGCATCACCGACCGACCCGCGCGCGGAGCGCCCGGCGGAACCGACCCCCTGCTGGCCCTCGACGGCGCGGAGCAGCGCGCCGGCCGTGATCTGGGCGGGCGGCTTCGCGAGGCGGTAGCCGCCGGCCGAGCCGCGCCGCGAGTGGAGAAACCCCGCCCGCTTGAGCCCGAGCAGCACCTGCTCGAGGTAGCGCTGGGGAATGCCTTGCCGCCTGGCGATGTCCTGGATCGGCTGGAGCCTCTCGCCGTCGTCGCACAGGGCGAGGTCGAGCATCGCCTTGATGGCGTACTCGCCCTTCGCGGAGATCCTCACCTCCGCCCCCGCTCCAGAATCCGCGCCGCCTCCTTGGCGAAGTAGGTGATGACGATGTCGGCGCCGGCCCGCCTGATGCCCGTCAGCGCCTCCATCATGGCGGCCTCTTCGTCGAGCCAGCCGAGCTGGCCCGCCGCGCGAAGCATGGCGTACTCGCCGGACACCGAGTAGGCCGCCACGGGAAGCCCGAACTCGTTCTTGACCCTGGCAATGACGTCGAGGTACGGCAGCGCCGGCTTGACCATCACGATGTCGGCGCCCTCGTCAATGTCGAGCGCGACCTCGCGCATCGCCTCGACCGAGTTCGCGGGATCCATCTGGTAGGAGCGCCGATCGCCGAACTGCGGCGTCGAGTCCGCCGCCTCCCGAAACGGCCCGTAGAACGCCGAGGCGTACTTGGCCGAGTAGGCCATGATCGGCGTCTCCTGGTAGCCCGACTCGTCGAGGGCCTCGCGGATGGCCGCCACGCGCCCGTCCATCATGTCGGACGGCGCCACCATGTCGGCGCCCGCCTCGACGTGAGACACCGCCGTGCGCGCGAGAAGATCGAGCGTCGGGTCGTTCTTGACCCTGCCGTCCTCGACGACGCCGCAGTGGCCGTGGCTCGTGTACTCGCAGAGGCAGACATCGGTCACGACGAGGAGATCGGGGATGGTCTCCTTCACCGCGCGCACGGCCTGCTGGACGATGCCGTCCTCCGCGTACGCCTCGCCGCCGCGCGGGTCCTTCTCCGCCGGCAGGCCGAAAAGCAGCACCGCGGGGATGCCCATGGACGCGGCGTCCTTACACTCCTTGAGCAGCTCGTCTATGGATAGGCGGAATTGCCCCGGCATGGGGCCGATGGGCTCGCGCACGCCACGACCGTGAACGGCAAAGAGCGGATAGATGAGGTCGTCCGTGCGGAGCACGGTCTCGCGGACCATCTTGCGCAGGAGCGGAGACTCGCGGAGCCGGCGGGGCCGGTACAGTGGATACGGCATAAATCAGGCCTCCTCATTCATCCTCAACATGCCTTTCGGCATGTTGACCGTGGGCCAATTCAATCGCTTCAAGATGCCGTTCGGCATGTTGACCGTAGTTCAATCATGTTGGGTCACTCGCGCGCGATGGTCCCGAGGCATAGTGGTCGGCGATGGCTCGGGCCAGCGCTGGAATAGTGTACTCCCTCGGGACGATGCGTGTCTCGAGTCCGAGGGCCCCGGCGGTGGCGCGCGTCACGGGGCCGATGCAGGCCACGGCTACGCCGCGGAGGAGCCCCGGCAGGTCCTCGCCGGGGAAGAGCTCGGCGAAATGACGGACGGTCGACGAGCTGGTGAAGGTGACGACGTCGACCCTGCCCTCGCCGAGCGCCCCGCGGAGCTCGCCCGCGTCCTCGGCTCGTTCCGGCCGCGTCCGGTAGGCCGGCACTTCGTCGACCAGGGCGCCCGCGGCCTCCAGCAGCGTCACGAGCACATCGCGAGCCTCGGCGGCCCTGGCGAGAAGGACGCGCTCCCCGGGCCTGATCAGGGCCCGCAGCCGCTCGGCGAGCGCCTCGGCGACATACTCCTCGGGCACGACCTCGGTCTCGAGTCCCATCGCGTGGAGAGCCTCGGCAGTGGCGGGACCGATCGCGGCCAACCGGCGCCCGCGAAGCGCGTCGGCGCCGCGGCCCGTCTCCTCGAGACGGCGCCGCGTCATCTCGACGCCGTTGACGCTGGTGAAAACCGCCCACCGGTAGTCGTCGAGACGCTCGAGCGCGCGGTCCAGCGGCTCCCACGAGGCGGGAGGCTCGATGGCGATGGTCGGCACGAGGAGGACTCGCGCGCCGGCCGCTTCAAGCAGGCCGGCGAAGGCCTGGGCCTGGGCGCGCGGGCGCGTCACGACCACGACCCTGCCGCGGAGCGGCCGCGCGGCCGCGACGGCCGTCATGCGGGGCCTCCGGCGTCGAGTAGTGCGCGCGCCCCGCGGGCCAGCAGATCGCCCGCCAAACGCTCGCCGAGCGCTTCCGCCCGTGAGCCCGGTCCGCTCACCTCGCCCGTGAGCACGGTCACGCCGTCGGCGCTCGCCACGAGCCCGGCCATCGAGATGGCGTCGCCGTCGAGGCGCGCGTGGCCCGCCACTGGCGTGTGGCAGCCCGCGCCGAGACGGCGGAGGAACGCGCGCTCCGCCAAGGCCTGCATCCTCGTCTCGGCGTGGTCCACGCCCCGCAGCGCCTCGAGCACTTCGGCGTCGGCCGTTCTCGCCTCCACGCCCAGGATGCCCTGTCCCACGGCGGGAAGAAACTCCTCCACGGGCAGCGCGTGGGCGTGATCGGGTTTCAGGCCCAGGCGCTCGAGCCCCGCGCGGGCCATGACGAGGCCGTCGCAGAGACCTTCATCGAGCTTGCGCAGCCGCGTGTCCACGTTGCCCCGGATAGGCTCGATGCTGAGGTCGGGACGCCGGGCGAGGAGCAGGGCGCGCCGCCTCAGGCTCGAGGTGGCGACGCGGGCGCCCCGCGGCAGCTCGTCGAGCCCGCCGCCCGAGCGCGTGAGCAGCACGTCGCGCGGGTCTTCGCGCGGCGGATAGGCCGGCAGCCAGAGACCGGCGGGCAGCACAGCAGGCATGTCCTTGAGGCTGTGAACACCCGCGTCCACCCGGCCGTCGAGGAGAGCCTCCTCGATCTCCCGCACGAAGAGCGCCTTGCCCCCAAAATCGGCGAGGGCGACATCCGCCAGACGATCGCCCGACGTGCGGATGACCACGATCTCGATCTCCGCGCCGCGCGCCCGGAGCGCGTCGGCGACCTGCCCAGCCTGTGCGACGGCGAGCCGGCTGCCTCTGGTGCCGAGGCGGAGCGTCCTCATGACGGAGGCCCGGTCCGGCCCTTGGCCCCGAGCCCGAACACCTCCGAGATGACCTCGACCCAGCGGCGCCCGTGGCCGGCCCGCGACGAGTCGCGCAGCTTGACCGTGGGGCCGTGCAGGACCTTGTTCACGATGGCCTGCGAGAGCGCCTCGAGCGCCTGCTTCGTCGCCTCATCCGCTCCCGGCAGGCGCCCGAGCGCGCGCGCCACCTCGCCCCGCCTAATCGCCTCCAGCTTTTCCCTTAACGACACGATGGTCGGCACCACCTCGAGGTCCTTGAGACGGTCGGCGAACTTGGCAACCTCCCGCTCAACGAGCGCCTCGCCCCGCTGCGCTTCCCGCTGGCGCTCCCGCAAGTTGGACTCGACGACCGAGCGGAGGTCGTCGACGTCGTAGCAGAACGCGTTGTCGAGGTCGTTGACGGCCGGCTCGACGTTCCGCGGCACGGCGATGTCGATGAAAAAGAGCGGACGCTCATGGCGCGCGCGCAGCACCGCCTCGACGTCGGCTACGCTGATGATGGGCTCGGGGGCTGCCGTGGAGGTGATGACGATGTCCACCTCGGCCATCACCGACGGGAAATCCTCGTACCTGACGGCCGGGCCCGCGAGGTCACGCGCTAGGTCCTGGGCGCGGCCCCAGGTGCGGTTGGCGACGTAGACGGGCAGTGTCCCTTGGTCCTGGAGGTGCCGGGCGGCCAGCTCGCCCATCTCCCCCGCCCCGATCAGCAGCACCGTCTTGCCGTCGAGCGTGCCGAAAATCTTTCGCGCCAGCTCGACGGCGGCGAAGGACACGGACACGGCAAAGCGCCCGATCTCCGTCTCGGTGCGCACACGCTTGGCGACAGCGAAGGCCTGGCTCATCAGCGCGTGCAGCATCGGCCCCACGACGCGGCACGACTGGGCGAGCGCGAAGGCGTCCTTGACCTGGCCCAGGATCTGCGGCTCGCCCAGCACCATGGAGTCGAGGCTCGCGGCGACCCGGAAGGCGTGCAGGACCGCGTCGGCGCCCGTCTTCGTGTAGAGCAGCGGCTCGAGAGCCTCGAAGTTCATGCCCCGCTGGGCGCTCATTTGCCGAAAGGCTGCTCCGTGCGCCTCGCCGGGCACCTCCGCGATGCCGTAGACCTCGACGCGGTTGCACGTGGAGAGGATCATCAGCTCGGAGCAGACCCCGCGCCCCGCGACGTCTCGCAGGACCTCGCGCAGCTTGTCCTCCTCGAGGGCGAGCTGTTCGCGGACTTCGATGGGCGCCGTGCGGTGGGACAGCCCGGCGACGAAGACGGTGTGGATCACGAGCCGTGCCGCCCGTGGAAGAGGGCGCCCGCGCCGAGCGTTGCCAGCAGCACGCAAAAGCCGGCGATCGCGAAGTAGGCCGCCCGACGGCCCCGCCACCGCCCGACCGCGCGGCCCGACAGCGTCGCCGCGTAGACCAGCCACATGACCAACGAGAAGAGCGCCAGCGGGTCGCCCGCCAGCAGGCTGGCCCACGAGCGCCCAGCCTGGAGCACGCCCAGGAGGAGCCCGACCGTGAGGAACGGGAAACCCACGGTGAGCGTCACCAGCGTCAGATGGTCGAGCGTCTCGAGCGCCGGGAGCCCGTAGTAGAAGGCGCCGCGGCGCTTGGCTTTGATCTGCCGCTCCTGGAGCACGTACATGAGGGCGCTGCCGAAGTTGAGGACCAGCGCGGCCAACCCCACCAGGATCAGCGCCACGTGGACGACGGTCCAGCCGCTCTGCGACTGCGGCTCGAGAGCCAGGCCCCTGAGCCCGGTCGGTAGCCCCAGGCCGAGAGCCAGGATCGCCGGCAGGAAGAAGGCGCCGAAGGTCGTGATCCCGTAGCGGTACTCGATCCAGAGGCCGAAGAGCACCGCGACCCAGATCACGACCGAGACGCTCTCGGCCAGTGTCAGCACCGGCGCTCGCCGGAGCTCCACCCCGCGCAAGATGATCGCCCCGGTGTGGCACACCCAGCCGGCCGCGGTCAGCAGGCGCGCGAAGCGCGCCAGATCCTCCCGTCGCCCGAAGAGCGAGCCCAGAGCCGCCGCCGCGGCGACGATGTAGGCCGTGAGCGCGACGTCAAAGACGACGGCGTTCATGCAGCGGGGTCTCCGTCCGGCGGCAGGAGCTGGGCGAGCGACGGCGTGCCCCGCCAGTACCCTTCCCGCGCGGCGTAGTAGTCGAGGTGGGGCGAGGCCCAATCTTCCACGAGCGGCGAGGCCGCGTTCCAGCGCTCCCGCCGGTCCACGCCTTTGAGATAGCCCCGGCAGGCCAGGCACGCCTCCACGAAGTAGCCCTCCTCGGCGCCCCCGCCTACGAGCCGCACCATGTCGCCCGACTGCCACGCCTGGCAGAAGGGACAGCGAAGGCGCGCGGCCGTCCAGGCGCCGCCGCAGAGATGGCAGGACAGCCGACGCCGGCCGTCCTCAAGCAGGTCGCCGTAGGACGGCAGGCCGCCGCACCACGGGCAGAAGCCCCGGTCCCAGCCGCCCTCCGGCAGCGCGCGGACGAGTGAGAAGAAGGTCTCGAGCGCGGGACGCACCCCGGCGTGAGCGAGGAAACCCGCGAGGTGGGCGGGGAGACCGGCCTCGTCCTGGAGCGCCGCGGGCTGGAGCGCCGCGGGCTGGAGCGCCGCGGCCGCGTCCTTGCCGGAGGCCGGGAAGAGCGCGGCCGGCCCGATGCGTCCCGCGTCCCAGGCCTCGGCGAATCGTCCGAGCGCCAGGGCGTCGTCGGGTCCGGCAGCGGCAAGCCGCTCCATGACCGGCCCCAGGAGGTCTTCGAGGGACTCGGGTGCGATGGCGGGTAGAGCCTCGGCAAGGAGCGGTACGCCCCTCTCCCAGCGCTCCCGGCACTCCTCCGCGCTCCACTTTAAGGGCTCAACCCCGGGGTCCTGCCAACCGCGCCAGCCATCAAGCACCGAGGTCCACAGGGCGAGCGCGTCGCCCATGGCGCGCCGCCGCGTGAGCATCTCTTGCCACTCGGCACACAGTCCCGCGTAGTCCGGCATGGCTCAGGAGGCGTCCGGCAGCTCGAGGGCCTGGCCGGCGTACAGGTTGAGGCTTTCGCCGCGGAGATAGCCCACCACGGTCACGCCGAGCTGCTCGGCGAGCGCGACGGCCATCTCCGTGGGCGAGGTGCGCGAGGCGACGACGGGCACGCGCATGCGGGCGGCCTTGAGCAGCATCTCGGAGGACACGCGCCCAGTGGAGAGGAGAATCCTGTCCGTCGCGGGGATGCCGCGAAGCAGCGCCATGCCCATGAGCTTGTCCACGGCGTTGTGACGGCCCACGTCCTCGGCGACCAGCAGGATGCGGTCGCGGTCGGCCAAGGCGGCGCCGTGGATGCCCCGCGAAGCGCGGTAGTGGACGGCCTCCTGGATGAGATCGCGCATCCGGTCCCGCAGCTCCGCCGGGCGGACGCGCAGGTCCGACGTAATGCGCGGGAAGAGCCGCGGGTCTATGCGGAACGTGATGCCGCCGCCGCAGCCGGACGTCAGGATGCGCTCCGTGGGCAGCGTCACCGGCCGCGTCAGCGTCACGTCGGCGCGGCCGTCCACCTCTGAGATCTGGAGCCCCGCAACCTCGTCGAGACTCCCGATGACCTTCTCCATCCAGAGGTACCCCAGGACGAGGGCATCCAGCTCGAACGGCGAGCAGAGGAGAGTCAGGAAGCGCTCGCCGTCGACGTAGACTGTCAGCGGCTGCTCGCGGACGACTTCGCCCTTGACCTCGTCCAGGCGGCCGCTCTTGAGCTGGAAATAGGTGCGCATCGCCCTATCGTGCCATGCCCGCCGGGAAAGGCAAAGGGCCCCGCTTGGGAGACCCTTGCTCTATCGCCAAACCTGAAACAGAAGCCGGTGGGGGGCCCGGGGAAGCACTGTGAGGCGCAGCCGGAGGCGAGCCGAGCCAACCCTCAGTGGAAGCGGCGGTCGCTCCCCCCCGGAAGCAGCGGAAGCCGGTGGGGGGGGCCGGGGGAGGAGCGGCGGTCCGCTCCCCCCCGGAACCAAATGGTTCAGGCGTTGGCCATGACGATGACGTAGCGCAGGATGAATCCGCCGACCAGCACAAGGGCGGCGGGCACGGCCCCGGGCAGCTTGAGCCCGACAAGATCCACCAGCAGCGGGATGACGAGCCCGACAACCACGAGGCCTCCCCAGAAGAGCGGAGCCAGCTGGCCCGAGACGAGCGGCCCGGCCGCCCCCCCCAACAGCACAAGGAAGGCCGCGAGCACCACTATCTCGAACATGATGGTGTAGCGGTCGGCGCGCTTGACCTTGCCGAATCCCTCGCCCGCCGACTCGCCGGAGAGGTAGAGCAGCAGCGAGATCGCCGCCATGCCCGTCGAAGCCCCCGACGCCAGGAAGAGCGCGCCCATGAGCCGCGCGTCGGTCCAGAACGGCAGCGCCGTGCCGGAGAGGAGCACGCCCGTGTAGGCCGCGATGAAGAAGCCGGAGATGGTGCCGAGCAGGCTCAGCCGCCGCCTGAACGGGGCAACGCCCTCCCCGCCGGCGAAGGACAGCGCCGAGGAGACGAAAGCAAAAATCCCGAAGATGCCGAGCATCCACGCGCCGATCGACATCGGGTTCCAGAACCTGAAGTTCATGACCATCTTGAGAAAGCGGCTCGGCGTGCCGAGGTCGAGGATCAGCAGGACGCCGCACAGGCCGATCAGCAGCAGGGCCAGCACGTAGCCGATGCGGAATACGCTCTTGTCCCTGGGGCTGCCGAAGTTGTCGGCGATCGCGGCCGTGAAGTAGGCGCCGCCGGCGATGCCGCCAAGGAAGAAGTACCAGACGATCAGGAGATGCCAGTCGGGCGCCTTAAGCATCGCCGCCTCCTTTGGTGCTGCCACCGCGCTCGCGGAAGGCCAGAACCGCCCCCACGCCGACCAGCAGCGCCGAGCCCACCGAAAGCAGGGAATCGACCAGCACGTTGCGCTGGGGCAGAAGCGGCTTCTCGGGAAGGGCGTACGTGGACGGCTTGTCGAGCAGCAGGAAGAAGGCGTTGAGCCCTCCCAGCGGCCCGTTGCTGTCGGCGCCGTAGAGCTGCGCCTGCTTGTAGCCCATCTCCTTGAGCGCCGCGACGCGCTTGCCGGCCTTGGTCACCAGCTCGTCCCGGAAGCCGAACTGGATGGACTCCGTGGGGCACGTCTTGGCGCAGGCGGGCCCGAGGCCGTTGTGGATGCGGTCGTTGCAGAAGGTGCACTTGTTGGCCCGCCCCGTGTCGTGGTTGAAGGAGACCACGCCGAAGGGGCAGGAGCTGACGCAGTAGCGGCAGCCGTTGCAGACATCCTGGTTGATGTTGACGGTGCCGTGCTCGGTCCGGTAGATGGCCCCGGTCGGGCACGCGTCCAGGCAGCCGGCCTGAGCGCAGTGCTTGCACACGTCCGACATGAGGAGCCAGGAGAGCTCGCCGTTCGCCTGCGGCTTCTCGATAAACCGCACCAGGCGGTAGGTCTTGTCGGTGAACGTGGAATGGTTCTGGTAGGAGCCCGTCCACTCCGGCTGCTCGCTCGGCAGCTCGTTCCATTGCTTGCAGGCGACCTGGCAGGCGCGACAGCCGATGCACAGCGACGTGTCCGTGAACATCGCCAGCGTGCGGGCCATGGCTACACCTCCCCCTTCTTCACGTTGCACATGAAGGCTTTCGTCTCCTGGATGTACACCGTCGGGTCGGCCACCGTCGCCGAGAGGTCGTTGGTGATGTCGCCCTTGCTGCCCGGAAGCGAATCCACGCCTTTCCACCCCCAGTGCCACGGCACGCCGATCTGGTGCACGGTCTTGCCGTCGATCTTGAAGGGCTTGAGGCGGTGCGTGACCATGGCCTTGACGACGATCTTCCCGCGCGGCGTCGACACGGTGACCTTGTCGCCGTTGGCGATACCGATCTCCTTCGCCAGCTCCAGGCTGATCTCGGCGAAGTGGGACTCGAACATCTCCGCCAGCATCGGCAGGTACCGCGACATGACGCCGGAGAGGTGGTGCTCCGTCAGCCGGTACGTCGTGATGACGTACGGGTAGTCCTTCGAGCCGAGCGGGATCAGGTCGTTCTTGTGGTCCGGCAGACTCCAGATCTTGACGACAGGGTTGTTCTGCTGCTTCGAGAGCAGGTTCCGCGTCGGCGACTCGATCGGCTCGTAGTGCTCGGGGAACGGCCCGTCGTTGAGCGGGCCGAAGAAGGCGCCGACCAGGTCGGCGCGCATGATGAACGGCTTGTCCCCGCCCTTGGCGTCGGGCGCCAGGAAGGCGTTGAAATCCGGCACGTCGAGCCCGACCCACTTGCCCTTCTTGTCCGGGGTCTGGCCCGGCGCCTCGGGGTCCCACCAGATGAGCTTCTTCTTCTCGCTCCAGGGCTTGCCGGCGAGGTCGGCCGAGGCGCGGTTGTAGAGGATCCGCCGATTGGCCGGCCACGCGAAGCCCCAGCCGTGGCCCAGGTAGTCTTTCTCGTCGGCGGGCTTTCGCGAGTTGGCCTTGTTGATGAGCTTGCCGTCCGGACCCTCGACCGTGACGCCGGTGTAGATCCAACAGCCGCCGGCCGTCTTGCCGTCGTCCGTCATGTGGGCGAAGGTGTTGAGCGCCTGGTCCTTCTTGTAGACAACCTTGCCGTCCTTGTCCTTCATCTCCTCGGTGGCGTACCCGTTGATCTCCTTGAGGACCAGCTCCATGTTCGGCTCTTTCGGATTGTCGCCGTACTGGAAGTTGGCCGCCAGGAAACCCTTGTCCCTATCCTTCTTGGAGCCCGCGTACATCTTTTGCAGCCGCTTGGCCAGCGACACGAAGAACTCGGCGTCCGACGTGACATCGCCAGGTGGATTGACCGCCTTCTCGTGCCACTGGATCAGCCTCATCGTGTTCGTCAGCGACCCGTCCTTCTCTGCGGCAGGCGCGGCCGGCAGGAAGAACATCTCGGTCTTCACGTCCTTGGGGTTTGTGCCCGGCGTCTTCCACACGTCCGCCGTCTCCGTGACGAAGATATCCTTGACCACCATCCAGTCGAGCTTCTGCATGGCAGCCCGCGCGAGCTTCGCATTGGGCCCGCCCACCGCCGGGTTCTGCCCGTCGGCGAGGAAGCCCTTGATCTTGCCCTTGTACATGTCCACGAAGATGTGCTGGTGGCTGTAGGCGTCGGCCGAGGCGCGCTTGGGCAGCCACTGGTAGCCGAACTCGTTCTCCTTGGTGGCGGCGTCGCCGTAGAAGGCCTTCAGCAGGCTCACGAAGAACTTGGGCTTGTTGACCCAGAAGCCGCCCTTGGGCGTCTCCTTCTCAAGGTAGGTCTTGAGGTCGGGATGCACGTCGCGCAGCGGCATCGCCATGTACCCGGGCAGCTCATGGTAGAGCAGCTCGAGGTCGGTGGCGCCCTGGACGTTGGCGTGGCCGCGCAGCGCGACGACGCCGCCGCCCGGCCGCCCGATGTTGCCGAGCAGGAGCTGCAGCATGCAGAGAGAGCGGATGTTCTGCACGCCGTTGGTGTGCTGGGTCAGGTTCAACGCGTACGTAATGGCGCCGGTCTTCTCACGCCCGGAGGTGCCGCAGTAGAGCTGGGCGACCTCGACGAACTTGGCCTTGGGGATGCCGCAGATCCGCTCGACCATCTCGGGCGTGTAGCGACTGTAGTGGCGCTTGAGGAGCTGGAAGACGGAGTTCGGGTCCTTGAGCGTGAGATCACGCTTGGGGTTGCCCTCGCCGTCCAGCTGGTACTTCCAGGACGACTTGTTGTACGTCTCAGCGACGTGCGGGTCCGTGCCGCCCTTGCCGGTGTGCTCGAAACCTTCGAAGAGCCCGCCGAGGTCGGTCGGCGTCTTGAAAGCGGGGTCGATGAGGAAGGAGGCGTTCGTGTAGTAGACGACGTAGTCCTTGAAGTACAGGTTGTTCTGGATCGCGTAGCTCATCAACCCGCCGAAGAACGCGATGTTCGTGCCGGAGCGCAGCGGAACGTGGATGTCCGACACGGCGCTCGTGCGGGTGAAGCGCGGGTCGACGTGGATGACCTTGGCGCCGCGCTCCTTGGCCTTCATCACCCACTGGAAACCGACCGGGTGGTTCTCGGCCATGTTGTTCGTGCACATGATGACATCCGCGTTCTGGATGTCGATCAGGTTCGTGGTCATCGCCCCCCGCCCGAACGTGGTCCCCAGAGCTGGGACCGTGGCGGAGTGTCAGACTCTGGCCTGGTGTTCGTGGTAGACGATGCCGAAGGCGCGGTTGAGTTTGCTGAGGAGATAGCACTCCTCGTTGTCGATGCAGGCCGAGCCGAGCGAAGCGATGGCGTCGAGCCGATTGACGACCACGGTCTTACCGTCCTTGTCCTTCTCGCTCTCGATGAAGTACTTCTCGCGCGTGTCGTAGTAGCGCTTGGCGATCTGCTCGTACATCCACTCCAGGGGCTTCTCCTCCCACTTGTCCGAGCCCGGCGCGCGGTACATCGGCTTTGTCGGCCTCAGGGGGTTATTGGAGAGCTGAATGGTCGCAGCGCCCTTTGGGCAGAGGCGGCCGAGAGTGTGCGGCGTGTCCGGATGTCCCTCGATATCGATGATCTTGTCGCCCTTGGAATAGATCAGCTGGATACACCCAACCGCGCAGTAAGGACAGACGCCCGAATGGACCTTGGCTTCCTTGAGCTTGAGCGCGGTGGCCGCCGCCGCCACCGGCTTGAGGTCCAGCGTCGCCGTGCCCAGCGCCGCGCCGGCGCCGGCCGATCCCGCATACTTGAAGAAGTCCCTGCGTGAGAGGCTCATGGCCGCGTCTCCTTCTTTGGAGCGTTCAATATTTCGAACGTGTGACAAGGTCCATGATCCACGTCAACTTCTCATCGAATCTGAGCGGGCGAGCGACGGTGCTGCGGAACTGCGCGGATTATCGTGCGGGAACGTCTGGGTGTCAAGCTTCGAGACAGCGATCGTAACGCCTCGCGTCAGGCCTCCCCGCCGCTTCCCCCGCCGTGACCCAAGTGGGCCCTATCCTTTAAATAAAGCTCGTAGCGCTGCTCGACCACGGCGAGCGCGTCGGCCTGCCGGCCCGCCTCGAGCGCCTCGACGATGGCCCGCTGGTGGCGGACCTCCATGATGGCTCCGCCCAGCACTGGGTCGTAGTAGCGTCCGAGCTCTCGAAGGATTCTACGCACTTCAGCCAGGTCCGCGAGATTCTCCTTGAGCCGCTCGATCAGCACGAGCGCGTGGTCTTCCCGCTTGCGGGCCTTGAAGCCCCGGTCGCGGACAGGCTCGCCGGACGCCTCATCCACGACAGGCCTCCCCGTACAGCACCCTCACCAGCATGAGCCCCTGGGGCGGGGCGGTGGGGCCCGACCGGGTGCGATCGCGTCCCGCCAGGAGGCCGGCCATCCAGGAAGCCGGCTGGGCCCCCCGCCCGACCTCGACGAGACTGCCCACGATGTTGCGCACCATGTGATGAAGGAAGCTGTCGGCGGAGAGGACAATTGCGATGCGGTCGCCACGCTCGACCAGGCGCGCCGAGCGCACCGTGCAGGTGGGGGTGCGCCCGCGGCCGGGCGCGGCGCAAAAGGCGGAAAAATCGTGCTTGCCCCTGAGCGCGCCAAGCGCGCTCCGCATCGCCCCAACGTCGAGAGCGAAGCGCGGGTGCCAGGCGTAGCGACGTCCCAATGGGTGGGCGACCCGGCCGCGGTCGATCACGTAGAGGTAGCGCTTCCCCAGGGCCGAGCGCCTGGCGTCGAATCCAGCCGGCACCTCGGATGCCTGGAGCACTCGAATCGAGTCTGGCAGGAGGGCGTTCAGACCCCGGGCGAGCCTGGCCGGATCGAGAGAGGACGCAGTCGCGAGGCTCGCGACCTGGCGGAGGGCGTGGACGCCCGCGTCGGTGCGGCTCGCCCCCGTCAGCTTCACCGGCTCGCCCAGGATTCGCGCGCAGGCATCGCGCACACGGCCTTGCACCGTCGGGCAGTCGGGCTGAACCTGCCAGCCCGCGAAGTCCGTACCGTCGTAGGCCAGCGTCAGGCGCAGGGTGCGCAAGTCGCGCCCTCAGCGGATCAGCAGCTCGGCGACCTGGACCCCGGTCAACGCGGCGCCCTTGCGCAGCTGGTCGCCTACCACCCAGAAGTTGATCGCATTGGGCAGCGAGAGATCCTGGCGGACGCGGCCGACGTAGCAGTCATCCTGCCCCTCCACAGAGATGGGCATCGGGTAGCGGTTCTGGGCGGGATCGTCCCACAGCGTGAGGCCCGGAAACGCGGCGAAGAGCTCACGCGCCCGGTCGGGGCCCACGGCCCTCTCGGTCTCGGCGTTGACCGCCACGGAGTGCGCGGTGAAAACCGGCACGCGCACGGTCGTGGGCGAGATGCGCAGGTCCGGCAGCTCGAGAACTTTCCGGATCTCGTTGACCAGCTTCATTTCCTCCCCCGTGTAGCCGCCCTCGACGAACTTGTCGATGTGGGGGATGACGTTGAACGCGATCTGGTGCGGGAAATACTTCGGCGTCATAGCCTCGCCGCGGGCCCAGGCGAGCGTCTGCTCCCGAAGCTCCTCGACCCCCTTGACACCGGCGCCCGAGACGGCCTGGTAGCTCGTGGCGATCACGCGCGTGAGGCGCCCGGCGTCGTGGAGCGGCTTGAGCGGCATGACGGTGACGATGGTCGTGCAGTTGGGACACGCGACGATGCCCTGGTGTCCCTGGAGGGCGTGGGCATTGATCTCCGGCACGACGAGCGGGACGTTGGGATCCATCCGATATGCGCTCGACTTGTCCACGACGACCGCGCCTGCCTTGACCGCCTGCGGCGCGTACTCCCTGGCCTGGGCTGAGCCGGCCGAGAAAAAGGCGACCTCGACGCCCTTGAAGGCCTCGGGCCCCACCTTCTCGACGCGGATCGTCTCGCCCTTGAAGGTGACGGTCTTGCCCACCGAGCGCTCGGAGGCGAAAGCGCGGAGCGCCTTCACGGGGAACTTGCGCTCCTCGAGGATCCTGAGCGTCGTCTGCCCGACCGCTCCCGTCACGCCAACGATCGCGACCGTCACGCCGGATGCCATGTCTCTAGCGTCTCCTGCCCGTCAAGAGTAGGACTTCTCGACTTCCGTGGAGATCAGGTCGCCCATCTCCTTCGTGCCGCAAATCTTCGCCCCGGCCCCGACGATGTCGCGGGTGCGGTGCCCCTGCTCGAGCACCCGCAGGACGGCCGCGTCGATCCGGTCCGCGTCGGCGCCCTTGTCGAGCGAGTAGCGCAGCAGCATGGCCGTCGAGAGGATGGCCGCGATGGGGTTGGCGACCCCCTGCCCCGCGATGTCGGGCGCGGTGCCGTGCACCGGCTCGTAGAGGCCGACGCGCCCGCCCAGGCTCGCCGAGGGCAGCATGCCCATGGAGCCCGCCAGGATCGCCGCCTCGTCCGACAGGATGTCGCCGAAGGTATTCTCGGTCACGATGGTGTCGAAGTGCGTCGGCTTCTGGACCAGCGCCATGGCGCAGTTGTCCACGAGCACGTGCTCGAGCTCCACCTGTGGATAGTCCTTCGATACGCGGGTCACGACCTCGCGCCAGAGCTGGGACACGACCAGGACGTTGGCCTTGTCCACCGACGCCAGGCGCTTCTTCCGCTTCATGGCGACGTCGAAGGCCGCCCGCGCCACGCGCTCGATCTCGCGGGAGGTGTAGGCCATCGTGTTGATCGCCCGCGCGCCGCCGTCGGCAAACTCCTCCCGGCCGCGCGGCTCGCCGAAGTAGAGACCGCCCGTCAGCTCGCGGATCACCATGATGTCCGTGCCCTCGACGACGGAGCGCTTGAGCGGCGAGGCGTCCACCAGCATGGGGAAGCACCTCGCGGGCCGGAGGTTCGCGAAGAGGTCGAGCTCCTTGCGCAACCCCAGGAGCCCCCGCTCGGGACGCTTTTCCTGCGGCAGGTCGTCCCACTTGGGTCCGCCGACCGCGCCGAAGAGGATGGCGTCGCTCCGCTCGCAGAGGGCCAGCGTGGACGGCGGCAGGGGGTCGCCGGTGGCGTCGATGGCCGAGCCGCCGACGAGCGCCGTCTCGAACTCGAACGAGGCGCCGGTCGCCCGGCCCACCACCTCGAGCACCTTGCGGGCCTCGGGCATGACTTCTTGCCCGATGCCGTCGCCGCCCAGGAGCGCGATCTTGTGTGTCGCCATCAGGGAGCCCTCAGGCCTTTCTTGCGAGCGACGTGCTTCATCAGCCCTCCTGCGGCCAGGATCTTCTCGGTGATCGTCATTGCAATGGAGTCTTCACTTTCTCCGTCGGCTACGGGCCGACTTCCTTGACCTTCTGTCCGCCCGCGGACTGCACCAGGCGGTTGAGCGCGTTGACGTATGCCCGCGCGCTCGCCTCGATCACGTCCGTCGAGCTGCCCTTGCCCGGCACCACGGTGCCGTCGAAGTCCACCCGGACCGACACCTCGCCGAGCGCGTCCTTGCCCGAGGTGACGGATCGGAGCTGGTAGTCCTGCAGCCTGCCCTTGAGCCCCGTGATCGCGTCGATGGCGTTGAGCACGGCGTCCACGGGGCCGTCGCCGACGCCCGAGTCCTGGAAGACCTCCGTGTCTTTCTTGAGCCGCACGGTCGCCGACGGGATGATGCCCGTGCCGCTGATCGTGTGCAGGTAGTCGAGCGCGTACGTCTCCGGCACCTGGGCGATCTCGTCCTTGACGATCGAGATCAGGTCCTCGTCGAAGATCTCCTTCTTCTTGTCGGCGAGGTCCTTGAACCGCTTGAACGCCTTGCCGAGCTCGGCGTCGTCCAGCTCGAACCCGAGCTCCTTCAGGCGCGACGACAGCGCGGCCCGGCCCGAGTGCTTGCCCATGACGAGCTTGTTGGCGGCCCGGCCGATGTCCTCGGGCCGCATGATCTCGTACGTGAGCTTCTCCTTCAGCACACCGTCCTGGTGGATGCCCGCCTCGTGCGCGAAGGCGTTCTCGCCGACGATGGCCTTGTTGGGCTGGACACGCACGCCGGTGATCGACGACAGCAGGCGCGAGGACTTGAAGATCTCCTCCGTCCGCACCTGGGTGTCGGTCTCGAAGAAGTCCCGGCGGGTCTTGAGCGCCATCACGATCTCTTCGAGGGAGGCGTTGCCGGCGCGCTCCCCGATGCCGTTGACGGTGCACTCGATCTGCCGCGCCCCCGCCCGGATCGCCGCCAGCGAGTTGGCGACGGCCTGCCCCAGGTCGTTGTGGCAGTGCACGGAGAGCACGGCCTTGGCGCTGTTCCTGACCCGCTCCCGGATCTTCATGATCCGGTTGAACCACTCCTCGGGGATCGCGTAGCCGACCGTGTCCGGGATGTTGATCGTCCCGGCTCCGGCATCGATGACCGCCTCCAGGACCTCGCACATGTAGTCGAAGTCCGTGCGGGAGGCGTCCTCGGGCGAGAACTCGACGTCCTCGCAGTACCCGCGCGCGTGCTTGACGGCCTCCACCGCGGCCTTCAGCACCTCCGCGCGGCTCTTCCTGAGCTTGTACTTGAGGTGGATGTCGGAGGTCGCCACGAACGTGTGGATGCGCGACCGGCGCGCGTACTTGACCGCTTCCCACGCCCGGTCGATGTCGCCCAGGCCCACGCGGCTGAGACCGCAGATGATAGGCGAACCTTCCAGCGAGCCCACCTGCTTGGCGACCGCGCGCACCGCCTCGAAATCCTCGTCCGAGGAGATGGGGAAGCCGGCCTCGATGACGTCCACGTTGAGCCGCGCGAGCTGCCGCGCCATCTCGAGCTTCTCCTGCGTGTTCATCGAAAACCCGGGCGCCTGCTCGCCGTCCCGGAGCGTCGTGTCGAAGATCATGATGCGATCCATGGCCTGTCTCCTCACCGCGCTAGTGCGCGTCCCTGGTTCCCTTCTCGCTGGCCAGTGCCCGATCCAAGAAGCGGCGCGCCCACACGGGGCGCGTAGGACCGCTCAGCAGATACAGCGAGAAGAGGATGAACAGGAACCACTGCGGGTGTGTCGCGACGATGAGCACCCCCAGGACCACGAGCACGAGCACCTGGGTGGGCTTGCGGCGCGCGAAGTCCACCTCCTTGAAGCTGTAGTAGCGGAACGTTGAGACCATGAGGAGCGCGACCACGACGGTCCCCACGCTGATGGCCGCCGCCTGCCAGCGCGTGATCTCGACGCCCTCGAGCAGGAGCGCGGTCGAGGCGACGACGCCGGCCGCGGCCGGCGTCGGCAATCCCACGAAGTAGCGGCGGTCCGTGACGCCCTGGTGGACGTTGAAGCGGGCGAGCCGAAGGGCGCCGCAGATCACGAAGAGGAAGGCGCCGAGCCAGGCGACGCGGCCGGCCTGCGAGAGGGCCAGCGCGTAGAGCATGAAGGCCGGGGCGACGCAGAACGACACCACGTCGGCCAGCGAGTCGAACTCCACGCCGAACTGGGTCGTGGTCCGGGTCAGCCGCGCGACTTTACCGTCGAGGATGTCCAGCACCATGCCGACGAAGACGGCCACCGCCGCCTCGACGAAGCGGGCCTGGGCGGAAAGCACGATGGCGAGGAAGCCGCAGAAGAGGTTGCCGGTCGTGAGCAGGCTCGGGAGCAGGAAGATGCCGCGGCGCGGATGCTCGCGCAGCTCCTGCCAGCGCCGGCGGCGCGGATGCCGCGCCCCGTCTCCGCTCTGATGTCGGCGTCTCACCTCAGCACCCCCATGATCGTCTCGCCACCCCTGACTCTGTCACCCACCCGCACTCTGATCTCAGTACCCTGCGGTACCACCAGGTCCGTCCGCGAGCCGAACCGGATCAGCCCGTAGCGCTCGCCTGCCTGGAGCTTGTCCCCCTGCCTCGCCCGGCACACGATGCGCCGCGCGAGCACACCCGCGATCTGCTTCACCCCGACCCGCGCGGCCTCGCCCTGGAGCGCGAGCGTGCAGCGCTCGTTCAGCTCCGAGGCCTCGTCACGGTACGCGGCCAGGAAGCGCCCGGCCGCGTGCTGGACACCCTCGACCAGGGCCGCTACCGGCGACCGGTTGATGTGCACGTCGAGCGGCGACAGGAATATGGAAACCCGCACCGCCCGCCCCACCCACGGATCGTCGATCTCCACGACCCGCATCACGCGGCCATCCGCCGGGGCCAGGACCGCGCCTGGGACAGCCGGCGCGGTCCGATCGGGGTCGCGGAAGAAGCCCAGGCAGCACAGCGTCACCGCCCCCAGGGCGGCAGCCGCCGGCCACCAGCCCATCCAACCCAGAATACACGCCGCCGCCGCGGGTGGGAAGATAAAGGGCCACCCCTCGGCGGCGACGGGAATGCGCACGCGCTCCCCCACCGCCGCTACATCCGCGGCGGCTTGATCCAGGACATCATCTTGCGCAGCCGCGCCCCGACTTCCTCGATCTGGTGCTCGGCCTCGCGCTTCCTCATCGCGAGGAACCCGGCGCGGTGGGCCTGGTTCTCCAGGATCCACTCGCGCGCGAACTGGCCGGACTGGATCTCGCCCAGGATGCGCTTCATCTCCGCCTTGGTCTCCGGACTGACGACGCGCGGACCGCGCGTGTAGTCGCCGTACTCGGCCGTGTCGGAGACGGAATACCGCATGTAGGCGAGGCCGCCCTGGTAGAAGAGGTCCACGATCAGCTTCATCTCGTGCATGCACTCGAAGTACGCGACTTCCGGCTGGTAGCCCGCCTCACACAGCGTCTCGAAGGCGGCTGTGATCAGGTGCGAGACGCCGCCGCACAGCGTCGTCTGCTCGCCGAAGAGATCCGTCTCCGTCTCTTCCTTGAACGTGGTCTCAATGACGCCCGCGCGCGTGCAGCCGACGCCCTTGCCGTAGGCCAGCGCGACGTCCCGCGCCTTTCCCGAGACGTCCTGGTACACCGCAACGAGGGCCGGCACGCCCGGGCCCTGGGTGAAGAGGTCGCGCATGACGTGGCCGGGAGCCTTCGGCGCGATCATCGAGACGTCCACGTCGGGCGAGGGCACAACCTGGTTGAAGTGGATGTTGAACCCGTGGGCGAACATGAGCGTCTTGCCCTTGCCGAGCACACCCTTGATCGACTCCTCGTAGACCTGCCGCTGGGTCTGGTCCGGAAGCAGGATCATGATGATGTCGGCCGCGGCGGCGGCGTCGTTGACCGTCATCACCTTGAGCCCATCCTTCTCGGCCTTCGCCCAGCTCTTCGAGCCCTTGTACAACCCCACGACGACGTCCTGCCCCGAGTCCTTCAGGTTCAGCGCGTGCGCGTGCCCCTGGCTGCCGTAACCGATAATGGCGATCTTCCTGCCCTTGATCAGCCCGAGGTCAGCGTCCTGGTCGTAGAAAATCTTCGCCGGCATGACGTGTGCTCTCCTCTGAGTTGTTAGTCCGCGAACCCGACCACGCGCGGGTCCTGGTTGGCCGGGCGCGCCGGGGCGGCCTTGCCGAGCTTCTCCTCCACGCGCCGCAGCCGCGCCTTCGGGCTCCGCGCGATGGCGACCTTGCCCGTGCGCACGACCTCTTGAATGCCGAAGGGCCGGAGCAGCTCGAGGATGGCCTCGATCTTGGACTCCTCGCCCGTGACCTCGAGGGTGTAGCTCGCGGCGGTGACGTCGACGACCTTCGCGCGGAAGATGTCCGCGATCCGGAGGATCTCGGCTCGGGCGGCGGGCTCCGCGTTCACGCGGATCAGCAGCATCTCCCGCTCCACGTGGGTCTCCTCGCTCAGGTCGATCACCTTGATGACGTCGATGAGCTTGTGCAGCTGCTTCATGACCTGCTCGATGACGAAGGCGTCGCCGCTGACGACGAGCGTCATGCGCGAGACGGACGGGTCGAGCGTCTCCCCCACCGACAGGCTCTCGATGTTGTAGCCGCGGGCCGAGAAGAGCCCGGCAACGCGCGAGAGCACGCCGAACTTGTTCTCGACCAGGACCGCGATCGTGTGCTTCGTGATCTCAGGCGCGTCGGCCACGGCTAGAACCCCGTCTGCGACTTGGCCGCGCGGTCGCGGGCTTCGCGGCTCGGCGGCGCCAGGATCATGTCGATGTTGGCGCCGCCCGCGGGCACCATCGGGAAGACGCATTCGTCCTTGTTCACCCAGATGTCCAGCACGACGGGGCCCGGCGTCGAGATCATCTTCTCGAGGGCGGGCACCACTTCGGAGGGCTTGGTGGCGCGGATGCCCGTGCAGCCGTACGCCTCGGCGAGCTTGACGAAATCGGGGCTCGTCCCGAGGTCGATGGCGCAGAAGCGCTCCTTGTAGATGATCCGCTGCCACTGTCGCACCATCCCATGGCCGCCGTTGTTGACGATGACGGTCTTGACGGGCAGGCGCTCTTCGAAGCAGGTCGCCAGCTCCTGGCTGTTCATCGCGAAGGAGCCATCGCCGTCGATGTTGATCACGAGCTTGCCGGGGTTGCCCGCCTGGACGCCCATGGCGGTCGGCAGGCCGTAGCCCATCGTGCCCAGGCCCCCGGACGTGCACCACATGCGTGGGTGCTTGAAACGGTAGTACTGCGCCGCCCACATTTGGTGCTGGCCGACGCCCGTGACTATCAGGGCCTCGCCGTTGGTCAGGTTGGAGATCTCCTCGATCACGTACTGCGGCTTGATGATCTCGTCGCTCCACTCGTAGCGGAGCGGTTCCGCGCGCTTCCACTCCGCGATCTGGTCGGCCCACTGGCGCCGCGCTTCCTTGACGGCGCCCTGCGGGTACGTCTTCATCTCCTCGCGAACCGCCTCCACGAGCTTGGCGAGCACTCGCTTGCAATCCCCCACGATCGGGATGCCCACCTGGATGTTCTTCGAGATCGACGACGGATCGATGTCGATGTGAATGATCTCGGCATTGGGAGCGAAGGCGTCCACGCGTCCGGTGACGCGGTCGTCGAAGCGCGCGCCCACCGCGACGAGGCAGTCCGAATGGTGGACGGCCATGTTGGCGTAGTACGTCCCGTGCATGCCCAGCATGTCGAGCGACAGGGGATGGGCCATCGGAAAGGCGCCCAGGCCCATGAGGGTCTGGGTCACCGGCACCTGCGTCAGCTCGGCCAGCTCGTAGAGCTCCGGCGAAGCGTCCGACGAGATGACGCCGCCTCCCACGTAGAGCACGGGGCGCTTGGCCCGCACGAGGGCGCGCGCGGCCTTCTTGATCTGCCCCGGGTGGCCGTCGTAGGTCGGGTTGTAGGAACGCAGGTGCACGCTCTCCGGGTACTCGAAGGGCCACTCCTTGACCAGGATGTCCTTGGGCAGGTCCACGTGCACCGGGCCCGGGCGGCCGGTGGAGGCGATGTGGAAGGCCTCCTTGATGATCCCGGCAAGGTCCTTGACGTCCTTGACCAGAAAATTGTGCTTGGTCGCGGAGCGAGTGATGCCGACGTTGTCGGCCTCCTGGAAGGCGTCGTTGCCGATCAGGTGCGTCGGCACCTGCCCCGTGAAGGCGACGAGCGGGATCGAGTCCATGAGGGCGTCCTGCAGCGCCGTCACCAGGTTCGTCGCCGCGGGGCCCGAGGTGACCAGGCACACGCCGGTCCGGCCGGTGGTGCGGGAGTAGCCTTCTGCCGCGTGCCCGGCGGCCGCTTCCTGGCGGACCAGGATGTGGCGGATCCCTTCGAAGTCGTACAGGACATCGTAGATCGGCAGCACGGCGCCGCCGGGCAGGCCGAAGATGAGGTCCACGCCCTCGCGCTTCAAACACTCGAGCAGAATGCGCGCACCTGAAAGCTTCACTGCCCTTCCCTCCATCGGTGCATCTGGTTAGAGGAGCCCCGCCGACGCCAGGCTCTCCTTGATCTCTTCGATGCCGTCGCCGTCCGGCGTGCCGAGCGGCGCCCGACACGGGCCGCCGTAGACGTAACCGCTGAGCGGCGTCTCGTTCCACTTGGCGAGGTTCGACTTCAGGCGCTCGACCGCGATCTCGTCGCCGCGGAAGGGCGTGGGCACAGGGACGTAGACGCCGTGGAAATCCCTCACCGCGCCGCCCTCCGGGCCTTCGAGGCCTTCTCCTTGATCCGCGCCTGGGCCGACGCGAGCCACGCGATCGGCACCATGTACGGAGAGCAGGAGACGTAGTCCATGCCCACGCGATGACAGAACTCGACCGAAGACGGCTCGCCACCGTGTTCGCCACAAATGCCCACCTTGAGCTTGGGCTTCGTCTTGCGGCCTCGCCGGATCCCGATCTCGATCATCTCCCCGACACCTTCCTGGTCGAGCACCGCGAAGGGATCATCCGGGAGCAGTTTCTTCTCGAGATAGAAAGGCAGGAACTTGCCGATGTCGTCCCGGCTGTAACCGAATGTCATCTGCGTCAGGTCGTTGGTGCCGAACGAGAAGAAGTCCGCGTGCTCGGCGAGCTTGTCGGCGATCAGGGCGGCGCGCGGCACTTCGATCATCGTGCCGACGGTGTAGGCGACCTTCGCGCCCATCTCGGCCACGGTCTTGTCGGCCATGCGCACGGTCATGTCGCGCGTGACCTTCATCTCGGGGACGGTGCCCGTGAGGGGGATCATGATCTCGGGCTCCACCCGCACGCCCCGCCTCGCCACCTCGCACGCCGCCTCCATGATCGCCCGCACCTGCATCTCGTAGATCTCGGGAAAGGTGATGCCGAGCCGGCAGCCGCGGTGGCCGAGCATGGGGTTGGCTTCCTGGAGGGCCTCGATCCGCGCCTTGACCGCGCCCAGCCCGTCGCGGCGCGCCGGGTTGATGCCGAGCGCGTCGAGCCGCGTGTACTCCTCGAGCACTTCCTTGTACTTGGGCAGGAACTCGTGGAGCGGCGGATCCAGCAGCCGGATCGTCACCGGGTAGCCATCCATCGCCGTGAAGATCCCGATGAAGTCTTCACGCTGGAATGGGAGGAGTCTGTCGACGGCCTTGCGCCGGGCCTGCTCGTCGGGGGCCATGATCATCTCGCGGACGATCGGGATGCGGTCGTCCTTGAAGAACATGTGCTCGGTGCGGACGAGACCGATGCCTTCCGCCTCGAACTCCTCCCGCGCCTTGGCGGCATCGTTCGGCGTATCGGCGTTGGCACGCACCCGTGTCGTGCTCGCCTTCCGGGCCCAGGCCAGGAGCTGCCGGAACTCCGCCGAGAGCTTCGGGTCCACGAGCGGCAGGGCTCCCATGACCACTTCGCCCGTGGCGCCGTTCAGCGTGACGACCTGCCCTTCGCGCACCACCGCTCGGCCGGCACGGAAGAGCCGGTTCTCCTCGTCCACAATCACATCGCCCGCGCCCACCACGCAGCTCTTGCCCCAGCCGCGGGCCACGACGGCCGCGTGAGAAGTCAGGCCGCCCCGGGAGGTCAGGACCCCCTGAGCCGCGTGCATCCCCGCCACGTCCTCCGGCGAGGTCTCCTGCCGGACCAGGATGACGTGCTCCTCGCGGAGCGCCATCTCGACAGCCTTCTCGGGGTCGAACACGACCTTGCCCACCGCCGCCGCGGGCGTGGCGGCCAGTCCACGAGCGATGGCCGTGTACGTGGCCTTCGGGTCGACCGTCTTGACCAGGAGCTGGTTGAGCGAGGCCGGCTCGACGCGCAGCAGGGCCGTGTCCCGGTCGATCAGGCGCTCCCGCACCATCTCGACGGCGATGCGCACGGCCGCGCCCGCGGTGCGCTTGCCGGAACGCGTCTGGAGGATGAAGAGCCGCCCTTCCTGGACGGTGAACTCGATGTCCTGCATGTCGCGGTAGTGGCGCTCGAGGCGGTCCTTGATGGTCACGAGCTCGTCGTAGACCGCCGGCATGCTCTCCTTGAGGGCGGCGATGGGCTGCGGGGTGCGGATGCCCGCGACGACGTCCTCGCCCTGGGCGTTGATGAGGAACTCGCCGAAGAAGCGGCGCTCCCCGCTCGACGGGTCGCGCGTGAAGCAGACGCCCGTGCCGGAGCTCTCCCCGAGGTTGCCGAAGACCATGGCCATCACCGTGACCGCGGTGCCCCAGTCGTCCGGCAGCCGGTGGATGCGCCGGTAGTCCACGGCCTTCTTCGCGAACCACGAGTCGAAGACGGCGTTGACCGCAAGCTTGAGCTGCTCGGGCGGATCCTGAGGGAAGGGCTTGCCCGTACGCGCCTGGACGAGGCTTTTGAACTCGGCCACGAGGGCCTTGAGGGGCTCGGGCTGGAGATCCGCGTCGCTCTTCGCGCGCGCGACGGCCTTCGCGCGGTCGAGCAGCTCATCGAAGGCGCGGCGCTCGATGCCGAGCACGACGTCGCCGAAGATGGTGATGAACCTCCGGTAGCAGTCCCACGCGAAGCGCTCGTTCTTGGTCCAGCGCGCGAGGCCGATCACCGTCCGGTCATTGAGCCCGAGGTTCAGGACGGTATCCATCATGCCGGGCATCGACGCGCGCGCGCCCGAGCGCACCGACACGAGGAGCGGCTTGGCCGGGTCCCCGAGCCGAAGCTCGACCGCGGCCTCGAGGCGCGCCATCCCGCCCTCGACCTGCTCCCAGAGCCCCGCCGGATGCTTGCGGCTCCCGGAGCTGTACGCGGCCCAGGCTTCCGTCGTGATCGTGAAGCCGGGAGGCACCGACACCCCCAGGTTGGTCATCTCCGCCAGCTCGCACCCCTTTCCGCCCAAGAGGTGGCGGAGGGCGCTCGAGCCGTCCGCCTTGCCGTTGGCGAAGGAGTACACGTACTTGGGCCGGCGAGCGGCAGGGCTCGGGGCCTTTGTCCGTGCTCTCCGGCGTGACGTGGCGCGCGCCATACAGAGACCCCCTCGGTCGGGCCGGACATTCTGCAGAGAAACAATGGCTGCAGAGAAACAAAGGCAGGCCCAGAAGAGGCCTGCGTTATCCAAGAATGTTACTCCGAGGGGCAGCTAGGTGTCAATGAATATTCATCCGCAACAGGCACTTACGAGGCTCTAGCGGGGTCTCTCTCTCTGCCGTGGTTTCGCCTTGGAAGCCCGGCGGTCGGGTCGGCGCCCGCCCGGCAAGCCCTCGACGAGCTTCGCCACCGCCGTCAGATGGTCGAGCATCGCCCGCCGCGCCCCGGCCTCGTCGCGGCGGCGGATAGCGCCGAGGATCCGCCTGTGGTCCTGGTGGGAGCGTCTCGGCCGGCCGGGAGTGTGCAGGCTCTCCTCCCGGCTCTGCGCGAGGAGATCCACGAGCGCGTTGACGATGCGAACGATCGCCCGGTTGTGGGCGGCGGCGGCAATGGCCGCGTGGAGCGCCGAGTCCTGGGCCATGCCTGTACGCCCGCGCGCGACCTCGCGCGCCTGCTCGGCGAGGATGCGCTCCATCTCGGCGAGCTCGTCCCGGGTCGCGCGCCGCGCCGCTAGAGCCGCGATCGCGGGCTCGAGGAGGCGGCGCGCCTCGAAGAGCTCTGCCACCGCCTCGCGGTAAGGCAGGATGACAAGCGCCAGGGGCTCGATGAGGGCCTCGACCGAGACGTCACGGACGAAGGCGCCTTCCCCCGCCCTGATGTCGATCAAGCCGCGGCTCTGCAGCGACCGCAGCGCCTCGCGCACCGAGGTGCGGCTGACACGGAAGCGCTCGGCCAGGTCCCGCTCCGGCGGCAGCCTGTCGCCGGACTTGAGACGGCCGTCGGCGATCAAGGCCCTGACCTGGCGGACGATGTCCTCGTAGATCCGGACGGACTTGACGGGCTCGAGGTCCACGCTACCTTCCCGCGACTTTGCCGTGCGCCGCCGCAGCGCGCCGCCGGGTGGTGATCCAGCCGATGAGCATGATGCCCCCCGCGAGGCCGAGCCGCACCGCCCATTCGACAAGACCGGGAACCTCACCGAGCCGGCTCACGACGAAGTGGTCGTGGAGGATCATCTTGCCCGCCACCTCGCCCAGGATGCCCCCGGCGATCAGGATGATCCACGGGTAGCGGTTCATCAGGGTGGCCAGCACCCCGCTGCCCCAGACGACGATGGGGATCGAGAGCCCGATCCCGAAGATCACGAGGCGGAGGTCACCCTCGGCAGCGCCTGCCACCCCGATGACGTTGTCGAGGCTCATGACCACATCGGCCACGATGATGATCCAGATGGCCTCGAGCAGCGTGGTGCCGGCCTTCGCGCTCCCGTCGCCCGCCTCCTCGCTCTGTCGCACCAGCTTGATGGCGATCCAGATCAGCAGGAGGCCGCCCACCACCTGGAGGAGCGGGATGCTGAGCAGGTAGCTGATGATCGTGATGAAGAGGAGCCGGAGCGCCACCGCCCCCACCGTTCCCCAGATCCGGCCCACGAACTGCTGGCGCCTGGGCAGCGTACGCACGGCGAGCGCGATGACCAGCGCATTGTCCCCGGCCAATGCCAGGTCGATGAGGACGATCTTGGAGACGCCGATCCAGAACGATGGGTCGGAGACGGAGGCGGTCACAGCCAAGTGCCGATCAGGTCTCCCGGGGCGATACGTCCGGCACCGACACGCCCCGGAGACGGCGCCACCACGGCGTGATGACGGGCAGCGCGAAGAAGAACAGCGCGACAGCGGTGATGGCCCCCGAGATCGGCCGCACGAAGAAGATCAGGAGCGAGCCCTGCGATATGATGAGGCTCTGGCGCAAGGCGTTCTCAGCCAGGTCGCCCAGGACGAGGGCCAGCACCAGCGGCGCCAGAGGGTAGTCGAGCTTCTTGAAGGCATAGCCGATCACGCCGAAGATGAGCATATACCAGATGTCGAGCATGCGGCCATTGACCGAGTAGGCCCCGACAGCGCAGATGGAGATGATCAGCGGCGTGAGGATGGCGAAGGGCACGCGCAGGATGGCGGCGAAGGCCGGCACGAAGGCCAGCACCATGATGACGCCGATGACGTTGCCCGTGTACATGCTGGCGATGAGACCCCACACGAACTCCGGCTTCTCCTTGAAGAGCATGGGCCCTGGCTGGAGCCCCCAGATGATGAGCCCGCCCAGCATGACCGCCGCCGTCGGCGAGCCCGGGATGCCGAGCGTGATCATGGGCAGGAGCGAGGCGCCGCCGGCCGCGTGCGCGGCCGTCTCCGGCGCCACGACGCCTTCGATCTCGCCCTTGCCGAAGCGCTCCGGGTGCCGCGAGAAGCGCTTCGCGAAGGCGTAGCTCATGAACGAGGCGGGCGTCGCCCCGCCCGGTTTAAAGCCCATCCAGAAGCCGATGAAGCAGCTTCGCAGGAACGTCCGCCAGTAGCGCGGCAGGATGTGCCACGTGTCCCAGACGACGCGGGGGCTCATCTTCGCCGAGGCGCCCTTGAACGAGAGGCCCTCCTCCATGGTCAGCAGGATCTCGCCGATGCCGAAGAGGCCGATCACCGCCACGATGAAGTCGAACCCCTTCATGAGGTCGGTGAAGCCGAAGGTCAGTCGCAGCGCGCCCGTGACGATGTCGAGCCCGACCGAGGCCAGGATGAAGCCGATAAGGATCGAGACGAGCGACTTGAGCGGGCTGCCGCCGCCGAGGCCGATAAACGACGAGAAGGTCAGGAGCTGGATGGCGAAGAACTCGGGCGGGCCGAACTTGAGGGCCACCTCGGCCAGGATGGGCGCGAAGAGCGTGATCAGGATCACGGAGAAGAGCGCGCCGACGAAGGACGAAGTGAAGGCGGCCGTGAGCGCCGGCCCACCCTCGCCCCGCCGGGCCATCGGGAAACCGTCGAAGGTCGTGGCCACCGACCAGGGCTCACCCGGGATGTTGAAGAGGATGGACGTGATGGCGCCGCCGAAGAGCGCCCCCCAGTAGATGCTCGTCAAGAGGATGATGGCCGAGGTCGGCGGCATGGAGAAGGTCAGCGGCAGCAGGATGGCGACGCCGTTGGCGCCGCCGAGCCCCGGCAGCACGCCGATGATGGTGCCGAGCGCGACGCCGATGACGGCCAAGAGGAGGTTGTGCGGCTGGAGCGCGACCTGGAAGCCCAGCAGCAGGTTCTCGAAACCCATGGGCTAGTAGCCGAGCCAGGTCTCGAGCGGCCCCTTGGGCATGGGGACCAGAAACCATGTCTCGAACAAGAGGAACGTGGAGACCGAGAAGCCCACGCTCACCGCCACCACGGCCAGCCACGAGTTCCGCCCGATCCAGCGCATGTAGAAGCCCATGTAGAGCGCCGAGGCGACGTAGAGGCCGACGAACTGCATCAGCAGCACCGCGGCAGTGGCCGGCCACAACACCTTGAGCACCGGGCCGAGTGCCCCGCGCGCCACGAAGGGTGCCCTGTCGGCGCGCCTCAGGGCCTGCACGACGATACCGAGGCAGCAGGCGAGAAGGACCACGGCCAGCCAAAAGGGGAAGAACCCGCTCTTGGGTCCGTCGGTCCCCCACCCGACGCCGAGGCGGAGGGCGTCGCGGACCACCAGGGCTCCTACCGCCATCAGCAGGGCAGCGGTCGTGAGGTCGGCCGCGCGCATGAGCAGGGGGGCTACTTCTTGAGCAGCCCGCCCTGGACCATCAAGTCCTTGTGCTGCGCCTCGGCGGCCTCAAGCCACTTCACGTAGTCGGGACCGGTGAGCCAGGAGGGCTTGAGCGCGCCCTGGTTGAGGTAGTCCTTGAACTCGGGGGTCTCGTAGACCTTCTTGAGGAAGCCCTGATACCACTCCACGGCGTCCTTGGGCATGTCGGGGGCGCCGAAGATGCCACGGAGCATCAGGTACTGAATGTCCACGCCGAGCGCCTCCTTGACGGTCGGGATCTCCTTCCACTCGGCGATGGGAATGCGGGCGGCGTCGAACACGGCCAGCGGACGCACCCGTCCCGCCTTCCAGTGGCTGGCGCACTCGATGGGGTTATTCACCGTGGAGTCCACGTGCTTGCCGACCAGGTTGACACACACCTCGCCGCCGCCCTTGAACGGCACATAGGTGAACTTCACCCCGAGCGCCTGCTCCATCTGGATGGTGATGATCTGGTCCTCCTGGGCCGTGCCGGTGCCGGCCATCTTCATGCGGTTGTCGCCGCCCGAACGCTCCTTGACCGCGCCCAGATACTCCTTGGCGGTCTTGTACGGCGTCTCGGCGTTGACCCAGAGGATGAATTCGTCAAGGGCCATGCGGGTGATCGGCGTCAAGTCCTTCCAGTTGAACGGCACGCCGGTGTGGAGCGGCGTCGTGAAGAGGTTGGAGAGCGTGATGATGATGGTGTGGGCATCGCCCTTCTTGCCCTTGACGTGCAGGAATCCTTCGGCGCCGGCGCCGCCCGACTTGTTCACCACAATGAGCGGCCTGGGCGAGAGCTTGTGCTTCTCGGCAAGGCCGGCGATGAGGCGGGCCATCTGGTCCGCGCCGCCGCCTGTCCCGGCGGGGACGACGAACTCGATGGGCTTGGTGGGCTCCCAGGCTGCTTGGGCGACGCAGGGCGCTCCAGCAATAAGGACAGATGCGAGAACCAGGCCGGTGAACGGTCGCCATTGACGTGTCATGTTCTAGCCTCCTCGCAAAGCGGTCGGTTTGGAGGACGGGGCGAAGGCTGTTCGAGGCGCGCGTGGCGCCGGGACGGCGGGTGAGAGGTGTGGGGGCGAACCGCGGCTCGGGGCCTCGGCCCGCCCCCCGGTGCGACACAGTCTACTACCGCGGGCGGCCTTCCTTCCAGAAAGGGATCACGCCCGGGATTTCCCACTTGTTCCACATCTCGTCCACCTTGGCCTGGAAGTACTCGATGTCTTCCTCGAGGAAGTGGGCGAACCGGCCCTGCTTGAGGAGATATTCCCGCACCGGCTTGCGCGGCCGTCCCTCGGCGATGGCCTTGGACTTGCCGTAGTGGCGGACCACGCCGTCCTCGACCTCGTAGAGCGGGAAGACGCCGGTCTCGACGGCCAGCTCGCCGAGCTCGTGGGAGAGCATGGGGTCGTAGTCCCAGCCCTTCGGGCACGGGTCGAGGGAGTGGATGAAGGTCGGCCCGCCGATGGAGAGGGCCTTCCTGACCTTGTTCATCATCTCGACGGCGTACGAGGCGTCCACCGTGGCGACGTAGCGGCACTCGGGGTGGCCGGCCGCCAGCATACCCGCCATGTTCTTCTTCCATCGGGTGTGCATCAGCCGCTTGACCGAGCCGGGCGGGCTGAACGTGGTGTTGGCGCCGTACGGCGTAGAGCCCGAGGCCTGGATGTCCGTGTTGGCGTAGGACTCGTTGTCGTACATCAGGATGAGCGAGTTGTACTCCTTGTGGGTCAGGGTCGCGGAGATCGCCCCCAGGCCCATGTCCGCCCCGCCGCCGTCGCCGCAGAAGGCGATGACGTTGATGGGCTCGGCCTTCATCTTGCCCTTCTTCATGAGCGCCTTGAGCCCTGCGGCCGTGCCGAGCGCCGCCGAGCCCGAGGAACCGAGCTGCGTGTGCATCCACGGCACCACCCACGGAGTCGTGTAGTACGTCGTGTTGGCGACATACATGCAACCCGTCGCGCCAAGGACGATGGTCCGCGGCCCCGCCGCCTTGACCATGAGCTTCATCACCAGCGCCGACTCGCACCCCTGGCAGGTGCGGTGGCCCGACGTAAAGTACTCTTCGAGGGTAACCTTCTTAACCCCCCGGAAAGGCTCGAGGATCTGCGTCGCGTTCGTGAACGTTTCGGTCATGGTCTCTCTCTCCTTATTCACTCGCCTCGGACGGCGGGGCCCCAGCCCCGCGACGTCCTGCAGCTCGGCCTTCCCTCTTCGCTCGCCTCGGACGGCGGGGCCCCAGCCCCGCGACGTCCTGCAGCTCGCAGTACGCTATTCTCTCACGCCCAACCACTGCGTCTTCAGGGGAGATTTGCCGGACTTCGCCGCCTCGAAGCAGAGGTCGGTGACCTTGTAGACGTCTTCGAGCGTCACCTCGCGGCCGCCCAGGCCGCAGATGAAGGACAGGAGCGGCGGCCGCTTCTCGGCGTTGTACATCGCCGCCCGGATCTCGTTGGCGACCACGCCCGAGCCGAAAGGCGAGCCGAAGGAGTAGTCGCGATCGATGACGCCGATGGCCTTGGCCGGCTGGAGCGCGGCGACCAGCTTCTCTGTCGGGAAGGGCCGGAACCAGCGCGGCCGGATGAGACCCACCTTCATCCCCTTGGCCCGCATGTTGCGGATGCCCACCTTGAACGGCAGGGAGATCGTGCCCATGCCCATCAGGATGACGTCGGCGTCCTCGGTCATGTACTCCTCGAACCACGGGTTCTCGGGACCGCGGCCGAAGATGCGGCGGAAATCCGCGTAGGCCTCCTCGATCACCGTGTAGGCGCGGTTCATCGCCTCGTTGTTCTGGCGCCGGATCTCGATGACCCAGTCCTCGTTGGCCTGGGGCGCAACCGTGATCGGGTTGTCCGGGTGCAGCTGCAAGTCGCCGCGGTTGTAGGGCGGCAGGAACTTGTCCACCTTGGCCCTGGTCGGCACCTGCACGATCGTCTGCGAGTGGGTCAGAAAGGCGCCGTCGGCCGAGATGGCGCACGGCAGGAAGACCCGCCGGTCCTCGGCGATGCGGTAGGCGAGGAGCGTCGTGTCGAGCATCTCCTGCGCCGTGTCGACCCAGATCAGCATCCAGCCCAGGTCGCGCACCGAGAGCGCGTCGTTGTGCTCGACGCCGAAGGCGCCCGGGTCGTCGAGCGCCCGGTTCCCGACCATGGCGACCATGGGGACGCGAAGCGGCGGCGTCACCGTCAGGCACTCCATGGCGTACATCCAGCCCACGCCCGAGGAGCCGCAGAAGACGCGCGCGCCCACGGTCGACGCGTGCTTGACTATTTCGAACTGGCTGTGCTCGCCCTCGGCCACGATGTACTCGGCCACAAGCTGGCCGTTGGCGATCTTCTTCGCGATGGCCTGCATGACGGTGTCATAGGGACGGATCGGGTAGGCCGTCACCACGTCGAGATCTGCCAGTGTCAGGGCCTCGGCACAGGCTTCGCTGCCCGAGATGAGCATCTCGCGGTCATCGGACGCCGCCTTGCCCGCCGCTGGTGTCTTCGTCTCCACTGCCATTGGGATGTCCTCCCCGCCTCAGCGCTGCTTGCCCGCGGCGTTCTCGCCCGGGATGCCCGCCGTGATGTCGATGCCGCCCTGGTCCAGGTCCTGCTTGATCTCCTGGTCATATTGCCCGCGGAAGCGGAAGCCGTGTGAGCGCGTGATGTGCTCCTTCGAGTGGATCTTGTTGGTCATCCAGGTCTGGTACGCGCCCTTGTCCTTGCGCCACATCTCCCACTGGCTGGCGTTGTCCTCGAAAGCCGCCTCGCTGACCATGGTGACGCATTCCTTGGCGGGACAGACCGCCTCGCAGACCCCGCAGCCGCAGCAGGACTCCATGTTGGCGTCATAGAGACCCTCGGGCGTCACGTCGAAGCAGGAGTCGGGGCACTGGATCCAGCAGAGCGTGCACTTCACGCACTTGTCGAAGTCGATGACCGGGCGCATGGTGCGCGTCGCGAACTTCTTGAAGTAGGGGTTGCGCTCGGGGACGTAGCCCTTGCCGTCCTCCATGGGCTTGCCGACCGGGATGGCCGGGATCGTGACACCCTCGCGCATCTCCCACCACTTGGGCTTCTCGAAGGAGAACGGCGTCTCCCGGTTGCCCTCGGTGCTCTTGACCGGGCGCGTCTCGAGCCGGTCATGGGCCTTGCGGGCGGAAGCCGCCTTCAGCTCGGAGCCCCACTCGGCCTCCTGGATCGCGGCGCAGACGGCGTCGAGCGAGAGGAAGCCCGGCTGGAGCTTGGCGAGCGCGCCCAGGATCCGCGCCTCCGTATGGTCCTCTTTGTAGACCCACAGGCCGGAGAAGGACGCCTTGGCGGGGATCAGCGCCAGATTGTAGGGCGCCTCCTTCTTGTGGATGTCCTTGAGAAGGTCGGCCGGGCTCTGAAGCGAGGTCATCAACACGGTGCCGTTCGGCACCGTCAGGCGGTTGATCGGCTGGAGCCCGTACCACGCCCACGACTCGACGCCTTTCGACAGCGTGTCGTCCACACAGATGGTGACGTCGACCTCCTTGGGCTCGTAGCGCGCCATGTTCTGCTCGAGCTCTTCCTGCGTGTCCGCGACGATGGCGAAGTCCTTGGCGGGAATGCCATTGCGCTGGGGGCTGTCGCCGTAGCGGCCGAAGGCGATGCCCCACCGGCCGGCCTTGCGCGACGAGAGAACGATGCCGCGGCAGATCCGCGCGGCGAGGTTCTTCTGGAAGATACCGCGGTAGACAACCTCACACGTGAAGTGCGCCATCGCTCCTCCTAGGGCTCGATCTGGGAGCTCGATCTGGGCCGGGCCTGCCGCCCGGTGCCGGCGAAGTGTTGGTCCGGTGGTTGGACCAGACTATGCCCTCTGTCGCGGGACGCTGTCAATGATGAAGTGCTAGTGCGTCCGGACTAGCCCGCGGCCTGCCGGACCATCGAAGCGAAGTAGCGGTGTACCGTCTGGTCGTCCGTCAGCTCTGGATGAAAGGCCGCGACCAGCACCGTGCCCTGGCGTGCCATGACGCACTCGCCCTGATGCATCACCAGCGGCGTGACGGCCGGCCCCATCCGCCGGATACGGGGCGCCCGGATGAAGACCATCTTGATCGGCTGAGGCCCCTGCCCCAGGTCGGCCTCCCCCTCCGTCTCGAAGCTCTCCTTCTGCCGGCCGTAGGCGTTGCGCTCGGCCGTGATGTCGATGAGCCCGAGCGACGGCTGCGTCGGGCTCTCGACCTCGCGCGCGAGGAGAATCAGCCCCGCGCAGGTGCCGAAGATGGGCTTGCCCGCGGCGTGGAACTTCCCGAGCGCCGGGACGAAGTCCCATTCCTCGAGAAGCTTGAGCAGCGTGGTGCTCTCGCCCCCGGGCATGATGAGCCCGTCCACCTGCTCGAGCTGGCGCGGCAGCCTCACCTCGACCGACTCGTGGCCGATCCGGGCGAGCGCCTTCCGGTGCAGGTCGAAGTCGCCCTGGAGGGCGAGGACCCCGATGGTCATGCGCGCGCCCCGGTGTTGGGGATGCCCATCATCCGATTACCAGTCGCGGGCGCCTACCAGCCGCGGGTCTGGAACAGGTCAGACTCCTTGAGCTTGGAGGTCTCGATGCCGGGCATGGCGTCGCCCAGGTCTTCGGAGACCTTGGCCAGGATATCGGCGTCCTTGAAGTGGGTGGTCGCCTGCACGGTGGCCTTGGCGCGCGCCGCCGGATCGGCCGACTTGAAGATGCCGGAGCCGACGAAGACGCCCTCGGCGCCCAGCTGCATCATGAGTGCCGCATCTGCCGGCGTGGCGATGCCACCCGCGGAGAAGTTCGGCACCGGCAGCTTGCCGTGCTCGGCAACCCAGCGCAGCAGCTCGTAGGGCGCGCCGAGGTTCTTGGCCTCGGTCATCAGCTCCTCCGGCCCGAGCGCCTTGAGCCGCTTGATCCCGGAGATGACAGCACGCATATGGCGGACGGCCTCGACGATGTTACCCGAGCCGGCCTCGCCCTTGGTGCGGATCATGGCCGCGCCTTCGCCGATGCGCCTGAGCGCCTCGCCCAGGTCACGGCAGCCGCAGACGAAGGGCACCTTGAAGGCGAACTTGTCCACGTGGAAGTGCTCGTCGGCGGGGGTCAGCACCTCGGACTCGTCGATGAAGTCCACGCCCAACGACTCGAGAATCTGCGCCTCGACGAAGTGGCCGATGCGGCACTTGGCCATGACCGGGATGGACACCGTCTGCTGGATCTCCTTGATCTTCTTCACGGGTGACATGCGCGCCACGCCCCCATCCTTGCGGATGTCCGACGGCACGCGCTCGAGCGCCATCACCGCCACGGCGCCCGCATCCTCCGCAATCTTGGCCTGCTCGGCGTTGGTCACGTCCATGATCACGCCGCCCTTGAGCATCTCCGCCAGCCCGACCTTGAGCCTCATCGTTCCGAGTTCCATGCGAGTGTCTCCTTTCACTGGTTCAGTCGTGATTGCAGCTGCTGCTTCACCATCGGCCACTCGTGATCGAGAATCGAGAACGCCGCCGTGTCGCGGATCGCCCCGTTCGAGCCGGGCCGCTGCGCCCGGATTACGCCGTCGAAGCGCGCGCCCAGCCTCAGAATCGCGCGACGTGAGCCCTCGTTGCGCGCGTCGGTCATGAGGCTCACCCGGTGTACCCGCCACGCCTCGAAGGCGTGGGCGAGCATCAGCAGCTTCGCCTCGGTGTTGACCGGCGTCCGCTGGACGTCGGCCGCCAGCCAGGTCCAGCCGATCTCAGCCACATCGGGCACGTCCCGGCCGCGCTGGTTCGCATTCCCCGACGGCCACGGCCAGAACTCGATATTGCCGAAGCGCGTGCTGCCGACCACCCGGCCCGTCGCCTTCGCGACGGTCGCGAACGGCAGTGCCCGGCCCGCCTCCTGATCGCGCAGCGCCGCCTCGATGTAGCCCACCATGGACGGCTCGTCGGCCGGCACCGTGGTGAATCCGTAGGTCTCGCGCGGGCCGCTCGCTGCGGCGAGCAGGTCCCGGGCATGATCGACGGCCAACGGTTCGAGCCGCACGTGCCGGCCCTCGAGCACCACGGGCCGCACCCGGGTCACGCGCTCGGTCGCCGGCATCAGGCGAGGGCCTCTGTCGCGTCGCTGATCAGGTCCTCGACCTTCTCAAGACCAACGGAAATCCGGATGAGCCCGGCGCCGATGCCCATCTCCACCTTCGTCTCATCGGACACGCGTCGGTGGGACGTCCGCGCGGGGTACGTCCAGGTGGTCGCCACGTCGGCAAAGCTCGGGGCGAACTCCATCAGTCGGGAGCGCCGCATGAATCGCTCGACAGCCAGCGCCCCGCCCTTTAGGTCCACGGACAGAATGGCCCCGGCCGGGCCGGGCATGAGGCGTTTGGCGAGCGCGCGCTGCGGGTGCGAGTCGAGCCCGGGATAGTACACGCGCTTCACGGCCGGGCGGGTCTCGAGGAAGCGGGCCAGCGCGAGCGCATTGGCCGACTGCCGTTCGACCCGCACGCTCAACGTCCGGACCCCGCGAGTCGCAAGCCACGCGTCGAAGGGCCCGAGGTTCGTGCCCGAGCGAATCATCGCAGCGCGGACGCGATCCATAGTCGCCTTGCGTCCCAGCACCATGCCGCCGGTGACATCACCGTGCCCCGAAATGAACTTGGTCAGGCTGTGCATGACGATGGTCGCCCCGTGCTCGAGTGGGCGCATCACCGCGGGCGAGGCCAGCGAGGAGTCCACGATCAGCTCGATTCTCCGCTCCGCGAGGTGCGGCGCCACGGCCTCGAGGTCGACCAGGCGCAAGAGCGGGTTCGAGAGCGACTCGACGAAGACCGCGCGGGTATTCGGCCGGAGGGCCGCCAGCAGGGCCGCGGGTAGGGTGGCGTCGACGAAGACGGTCTCGATGCCGAGCCGGCGCCCTTCGTCATCCAGGAACGCCGTGGTCGAGCCATAGAGATCGCGCGCCGCCACGATGTGATCGCCCGCCGCGAAGAGCCCGAAGAGCAGCGCCGTCGTTGCGCCCATGCCCGAGGCGCAGGCGCAGGCCGCCTCTGCGCCCTCGAGCGCCGCCACGAGATCCTCGAGCATGGTGTGGTTGGCCGTCCCGTAGCGGCCGTAGACGAAGCCGGGCTTCTTGCCCTCCCAGACCGACTCGACCGTGTCCATGTCCTCGAAGACGTAGACATTGGTCTGGTAGATCGGCGGCGTGAGCGGCCGGCTGGCGGACGGAACGTCGCGGCCTCCGCGGGCTGCCAGGGTTTCGAAATCCACGCGCGTTCCTCCTCTAGACCAGCGGCACGGCGGGCCCGCGCTCGCGGGTCCCGCGCTCCGGCCGACGCTGCGCCTCGCGAATGCTGTCGGCCAGCCGACGCACGCCTTCCTCGATCTGCCCGAAGGGCACCGCAGAGAAGGACAGTCGCAGCGCCCGCTCGCCGCCGCCGTCGCTGAAGAAGGCATTGCCCGGCGTGAAGGCGACCCCGCGTTCGAGGGCGCGCGGCAGAAGCGCTCCGGCATCGAGCCCCTCGGGCAGCTCGAGCAGCAGCGAGAAGCCGCCCTGCGTTTCGGTCCAGCTCACGCCCTCAGGCATGCGGCGGCCAAGGGCGGCCAGGAGCGCATTGCGCCGCCGCGCGTACTCGCGCAGCGCGCGCGCCTGGTGACGGTCGAGGAGCCGCTGGCGGCAGAAGTGGTAGACGGCGGCCTGAATGAGCGGGCTCGTGTGGATGTCGGCCAGCTGCTTGGCCATCTCGAGCCGCTCGATCAGCTCGGGCGACGCCACGATCCAGCCCAGTCGGAGACCTGGGAAGAGAACCTTGGAGAAAGTGCCGAGGTAGATCACCTGCCCCGAGGCATCCGCCGCCTTGAGCGGCACCGGCGGCCGCTCGCCGTAGAAGAGCGTGCCGTCGAAGGCATCCTCGACGATGGGCAGGCGGTGGCGCGCGGCCACGTCCAGCAGCCGGCGCCGGGCCGCCGCGGGCATGTGGAGCCCCGTCGGGTTGTGCGCGCTCGGCTGGCAGTAGAGGAGCTTGGGCGCCTGCCGTTCGAGCAGCCTCTCCAGGTGGTCCACCGACAGCCCGCCGCCCGCCATCGGCACCGGCAGGAGCTGCGCGCCGAACGCGCGGAAGACCTGCATCGCCCGCGGGTACGACGGCTGCTCGATGGCCACAAAGTCGCCGGGGTCGAGCAGGGTGCGAGCGACGAGATCGAAGCCCTGCTGCGTGCCGTTGACGATCAGGATATCCTCGGGGCGCGCCTCGAGCCCGAAGCGGAGGAGATAGCCCGAGAGGTACTGGCGGAGCGGCGGGTAGCCGGATGACGGGTAGTACTGGAGGAGCTCGCGCCCCTCCTCGCGGATGACGCGGTTGAGGACGCGGCGGAACGCGTCGGTCGGGAAGAGGGCGCTGTCCGGCATGCCGCCGGCGAACGAGATCACGCCCGAGGCCGTCCGGGCCGTCTGGCTGTAGGCGCCGCGGCGGCGCGCGTCCGCCGCGACGATCAGTGCGGCCTTGGAGAGGTGACCCGTCCACTCGAAGCGCGGCACGTGCGCCGCGGCCTGGGCCGGGGCGGGCGCCTGCTCGGCGACGAAGGTGCCCTGGCCGACATGAGCGCGTGCCCAGCCGCCCGCGATCAGGTCTTCGTAGGCCTGCGCCACCGTGGTGCGATTCACGCCGAGGTCACGCGCAAGGTCGCGGGTCGCGGGCAGCTTCACGGCCGGCGCGAGCAGTCGCTGGGTAATCAGCCGCTCCAGGTGCAGCTGGATCTGGCGCGCCAGCGGCAGCCGTCCCTTGCGGTCCTTGGATCGGTCGAGCGGTATTCTCATGGCCCTCTCGTGCCAGCCATTATCCAGACATTTGGTACGATGTAAAGCGCCAATTGGATGGGTCTGGAATCATCCAATTAGAGGCCCCTTTCTGCGTGGTATCATGCGCGTCCTAGCCATGGCGCGCCTGGTCGTCCTCGAGTCGATGTGGAATCCCAAGGGCAAGCTCCTCAACGAGGAGCCGTCGGTGCTGCCCTACCTCAAGGCCATTCGGCAGTCGTTGGCCTGGGAGGGCATCCGTATCAACCTCGTCTACCGCCGCTTCTACTCGCACTACGACCTGGGCCTGCTGCTCAAGGAGGTGCGCCGCCACCGCAAGCGCCAAGTCTGCTACATCTCGTCGCACGGAGAGCAGCGCAAGCTGACCGGGCTCGGCGACAAGGTCATCCGCCTCGAGAGCCTGATCGGGTACTGCCGGCCCAGCCGGACAACGGGCTACATCGTCGGCGCCTGCGACTTCGTCTCCCCTGACACGGCGCGGAAGTTCCTCGATGCCACGGGCGCGCGCTTTTTGGCGGGCTACCAAAAGGAGATCCCGTGGACGGAGTCCATGCTGGTGGACAGCCTCTTCCTGTCGTACCTTCTCGGCGGTAGCATGAAATGGGTGCGCACCAAGCACGGCGAGCGGGTGCCGCCGTTGAGACAGACGGAGACCTTCGAGATCACGCACACGGAGAGGCCGCAGAAGGTCGCCGGCATGCTCTACCGCGACTTCCCGCTGGCTCACGACATCACCTTCTCGTGCTTCACCCTCGACCGGCAGCGGGGAAGGAAGCCGCGGCTGGTCAGCTCGTTCGAGACGTACCGGCAGAGCGTCGACCGGGCGCGCCGACAGGTGCGCGACCTGTGAGCGGGCGGAGTGAAGCGCCGATCAAGCAGGCCGTCGCGTGGATCGAGGAGCGGCTGCGGGAGCAGCCGGCCGCCGACCGCGTGAAGCTGGTGGACGAGGCCGGCCGGCGCTTCGACCTGACGCCCCTCGATTCGGACTTCCTCTTCCGCCACGTCGCCGAACGCCCGAAGGGCCCCGCCGCGTGAGCGACAGCCAGAAGGCGCAGGTCCAGGCGGAGTTCGGCCAGAGCGCCCAGGACTACGTCACGAGCGCCGGCCACGCGGGAGGCGAGGACCTCGAGCGCCTCGTCGCGTGGGGGCGCCGGCGCGGAGCCCTACGCGTGCTCGACGTCGCGACGGGCGGCGGCCACACTGCGCTCGCCTTCGCCGGCTTCACGCCCTCCGTGGTCGCGATTGACCTGACGCCGCCAATGCTCGAGGCCGCGCGCGGCTTCGTCCGGGGCAAGGGCGCGGTCAATGTCCGTTTCCTGGCGTCGGACGTCGAGGCCCTGCCCTTCCGGGATGCCTCGTTCGGCGTCGTGACGTGCCGCATCGCCGCGCACCACTTCCCCGCCATCCTGCCCGCCCTCAGAGAAGTCGCCCGCGTGCTCAGGCCCGGCGGCTCCTTCCTCCTCCAGGACATCCTGGGTCACGACGACCGGGAGCTGGCCGCCTTCATTCTCGAGGTCGAGAAGCGGCGGGACCCTTCGCACGTGCGTTCACTGCCCCAGCGGGAGTGGGCGGCCTTCCTCAAGGCGGCGGGAATGACGGTGATCGACGAGGGCATGGTCAGCAAGGTGCGCAAGTGGGAGGAGTGGACGGAGCGGATGAGAATGAGCCCGGAAGCCAAGGCCGACCTCGAGCGTTTCGTGCTTGCGGCGCCGGCGCGCTGCCGGGAGGCTTTCCGCTTCAGGATCGAGTGGGGCCGCATCGAGTCCTTCACGGACCGGATGATCCTGCTCCGCGCGGACAGGGATTGAGGAGCCGAAACGTGGCCCTTCGAACTGAGCGGCGAAGCCGTGAGGTGAGGCCCGAGTGGATCAGCGGTGAGACGATCAGCCGAGTAGCCTAGGGCTTCAACACCACGACGGTCGCTCCCCAGCCGCCGCGCTCGGGCGGCGCATCGAAGAAGCGCTCCACCAGGGGATGCCCCGCAAGCAGCCCCTGGACGCTCGCCCGCTGGAAGCCGATGCCGCGGCCGTGAATGAGCCGGACCTCGCTGAAGCCCCGCGCCGCAGCCTCCTTTAAGTACTCCTCAACGACCGGCCGGACATCCTTCGGCGCGAAGGAGTGGAGATCGAGCGAGTCCTCGATCGGCAGGCTGACCGGCTCGGATGGGTCCATCGCACCGGGCGCTCAGCGCGGAATGGGATTGACGATAGGATCGGGGACGACGAGGCTGGGCTTGCTCCTCTGCTGCTCGCGGGCCTGCGCGGCCATGCAGTTGAGGAACTGGTACTGCTCTGTCTCTCGGCCGGTGACGATCACCCGGCCGTCGGTGTCGATGCGCTGGAGCACGATGGTCGCGAACGTGTCGCACCGCTTCCAGCGCTGGTAGGCGAGGTCCTGCTCGAAGGTCTGCGCCCCTGTCATGCAGCCGGCCGCGGCCATAGCCGGAGCGAGAGCGATCGCGATCCGCCGGGCACCGATCATGCGGCGACCGTAGGGCGCCGGGTGTGCCAGTCCGTGAGCCGCTGGTAGGCGTCTGCGACGCGGAGCACCGTCGCCTCGTCGAAGGGACGGCCGATGATCTGAAGCCCCATCGGCAGGCCCTCGGCAGTGAAGCCGCAGGGCACCGACGCGGCCGGGTGGCCGGTGAGGTTGAAGGGGCGGGTGAAGCGGATCAGGCTGGCCCGCACCGGCAGGCTCTGGTCCCCGATGCGGACCTCGCTCTGCCCGACGGCGGTCGCTTCGATCGGCGTCGTCGGAGCCAGCAGGACGTCGAGCTTCGCCAGCGCGGCATCCACCTCGTTCTTGAGGAGCGTGCGCAGCCGCTGGCCCTTGACGTACTCGGCGCCTGTGACGAACGCGCCCACGCGCAGCCTCTCGCGGACGTCCGCGCCGTACTCGGCCGCGCGCGTCTTCAGCCACTCCTCGTGGTAGGCGTAGGCCTCGGGGGCGAGGACCGCGTGCGACGCCGCCGGAGCGAGGTTGACCGTCTTGAGGTTGACGTCCTCGATGGACGCGCCCTGCCCCGCGAGCGCCTTGGCCGCGGCTAGGACGGCGGCCTGCTGGGCGGGGGCCGCGCCTTCGAGGAAGAAGGAGCGCAGGATACCCACGCGGAGCCCTTTGAGCTGGCCCGTGAGCGCGGCCGCGTAGTCGGGCACGGGCAAGACGCTTGTCGTGGGATCACGCGGGTCGTAGCCCGCCATGGGCGCCAGCATGAGGGCGCAGTCCGCCGCGCTCCGGCACATCGGCCCGACGTGGTCCATGGACCACGCGAGCGGCAGCACGCCCGCGCGACTCACGCGGCCGTAGGTCGGCTTGATGCCGGAGAGCCCGCAGAGCGAGGCCGGGATGCGGATCGAGCCGCCGGTGTCTGAGCCGAGGGCGCCGGGGCAGATGCCGGCCGCCACCGAGGCGCCCGAGCCCGACGAGGACCCGCCGCAGATGCGGTGGGTCTTGGCGTCCCACGGATTCCACGGCGTGCCGTAGTGCGGGTTGAGCCCCTCGGGACCGAACGCGAACTCGTGCATGTTGAGCTTGCCGAGCACGATGGCCCCGGCTCCCACGAGGCGCGCGACCACGCTCGCGTCCTCCTCGGGCACCCAGTCCGCGAGGATCTTCGAGCCTCCAGTAGTCCTGACACCCTTGGTGCAGTACAGGTCCTTGAGGCCCACGGGCACGCCGTGAAGCGGCCCCAGCGTCCCGCCCGATGTCACGGCGGCCTCCGCGGCCTTGGCCGCGGCCAACGCAGCGTCCCCCAGGATGGTGATGTACGACTTGAGCTTGCCGTCCAGCGCCGCGATGCGGTCGAGATGCGCCTGCACGACCTCGACGGGCGAGACTTTCTTCGAGGCGATCATACGAGCCAGCTCGGTCATGGAGGTCCAGCAGAGGTCGCTCACGGAGATCCTCTCTTCGCTCAGAAGATGCGGAACTGCGAGGCCGGCTCGGTCTCGAGCGGGATGTCGCGGATGGCGGCAAGCCCGTTCCGCCCCGCTTCAACGAGCGGGAGCAGGGCGGCCAGCTCCGCGTCGGAGAGCTCCAGGCCCTGCGCCTTTGCCAGCGTGCGAAGCGCGTCTACCGTCAGCTTTTCCATGGCAGCTTTTCCATGGACGCAGGATAGCGCATAATCCGGCCCATGCCCACACCCGATCAGGGCGTGCTCACCTGGCTGCGGGAGTTCGAGGCGGCATGCCGCGCGAGGGACTTCGACACCGGCCGCCTCATGTTCGCCCAAGACGCGGTCGCCTTCGGCACCTGGGCCATGGCCGTCCACGGGCTCGACAACATCGAGCGGGAGCAGTGGCGCAATGTCTGGCCGCGGATCCGCGGCTTCACCTTCGAGCCGGAGCCGGAGGTCCGCGCGGACAGCGACACCGCGTGGATCGCCGCCGGCTGGCGATCCGAGGCCACGGGCCCGGACGGCAAGCCCTTCACCCGCCCCGGCCGCGCCACCTTCATCCTGGCGCGCCGCGACGGCCGCTGGCTCTGCGTGCACAGCCACGTCTCTCTCCACCCCACGCAGTCCGAGTCTGCCCACGGCAGGCTCGGCGCCTAGCCTGCTTTATTCACGAACGCGTGTTGCGCGTCCTACCCACCCCCTCACCCTGCCCCCTCCCCCTCGGGGGCGAGGGGATCGAAATGGCTCCCTCTCCCTCGGAGAGGGAGAGGGTAGGGTGAGGGTGGCGATGTCTTCACGAATAATCCGCGCTAGGCGCGCGCGCGCACGAGAGGCGATCCGGCGGGGCGGGGGCCGGCTCAGCGGACGGCGCCGGCCTGGCGGGGCAGGAACAGCGTGATCTCGGGGAACAGGATGAGGAGCAGCAGGCCGAAGAACAGCGCCAAGAGGTAGGGCCAGTACGCCCGGAAGTGCTGCCCGACGGAGATGTTCGCAAAGCGCAGCGCCATGAGGAGCCCGACACCGATGGGCGGCAGGAACAGCCCGATGCCCACCGCGGCGGTGAGCACGATGTTGAAGTGCACCGGGTGGATGCCGATCTCCTTGGCGAGCGGGAACACCACCGGCACGAGGACGACGGCCGCCGGCAGCCCCTCGAGCACCATGCCGAACATGATCACGATGACGCTCACGGCCACGAGGAAGAGCCACGGCGTCCCGTGCAGGGGGCCGAGCAGCTCCCCCAGCATCCGCGGCACGCCCAGCATGCCCATGAGGAACTGGTAGATGCTCGCGACAGCCAGGAGAAAGATCACGGCCGCCGTGAGCAGCGCGCTCTCGTGGACGATCGTCAGCATCTCCCGCCAGGTCACGTTCTTGTAGTAGAAAAGCGCCGCCGCCATGGCGTACGCGGCGACGAGGGCGCCCGCCTCCGTGGCCGTGAACACCCCGAAGAAGAACCCCAGCACGATGACGATGGGGACCACCAGCGGCACGAGCGACGCCTTGCCGGCCTTCACGAAGCGCGGCCACGTCGGGCGCTCGTCCTTGGGCCAGCCGAGCCGGTGCGCCTGGACGAAGATCACCGACATCAGGCAGGCCGCCGTCACCGCCGCCGGGATGAAGCCGCCGAGGAAGATTCCGACGACGGAGGTGTCGGTGATCTGGGCGAGCACGATCATGAAGATGGCAGGCGGCACCAGGATGCCCATCGCCGTGGCCGACGCCACCAGGGACACGGCATGCTCCGGCTTGTAGCCCGCGCGCAGCATCGGCGGCGTCATCATGGAACCGATGGCCGAGACGTCGGCGATGGTCGAGCCCGAGATGCCCGAGAAGAAGTACTCGGCGAGCACCACCGACATGCCGAGCCCGCCCCGCACCCAGCCCACCAGCACCCGCGCGAGATCCACGAGCGCGTAGGACATCCCGCAGCGCTCCATGAGGTTGCCGGCGAAGACGAACGTCGGGATGGCGAGGAGGACCCAGTGCTGGGTGCCGGCCACCAGGCTCGACGGAAGCTTCTGCAGCGAGAAGTTGCCGATCAGGAGCCCCAGGAAGCCCGAGAGGCCCAGCGCGAAGACGATGGGCATGGACAGGGCCGCCAGGACGATGAACGAGATGCCGACGGCGCCGAAGAGCATGCTAGTGGATCTCCGACCCTGAAACGGGCGACCCTGAAACGGGCGACCCTGGAACCGGGAGGCCGGGCCACCGCCCACGCCAGCCGTCGGCGATGGACGCCGCGCTGTAGATCACGATCAGCACGCCGCCGACCACCGACGAGAGGTACAGCCAGCGCAGGTTGAGGTTCAGCGCCGGCGAGAACGACTGGCTGTTGAGCTCGGCCACCTGCCAACCGAAGATCGCCACCAGCGCGCCGAACCCCGCGATGAGGAGGTAGTGCGCCGTGAGCACCGCTCGGCGCGCCCCGGCCGGGAGGCGATCGGTGATCATCTGCACCGAGAAGTGGACGCCGCGCCGGACGCCGATCGCCGCGCCGACGAAGGACATCCAGGCGAGGCAGAGCTCACCGATCTCCTCGACCCAGAAGAACCGGATGCTCGGAAGGTCGAAGACGGCGGACACCTGGGTCATCACGTAACGGAGGAAGACGCCGGCCAGCATGTCCGCGATGGCGACCAGCATCAGGACGGTCACGAAGACGGGCGGAACAGCGGCGATCCAGCGCGCAGCCAATATCATGACGCGGGATCGTAGACCGCGCCGCAGCCCCCCGTCAAGGCGCGATCGGCGCCGGCGCGAGAACGGGCTTGACTTCAGGGGGCGAAATGAGCGCTATAGAGGCGACCAGGCCGGCGGCAGGGCCGGCCGCGCACGCGCTGACGCGTCGTTACACGAGAGGGGGCCCCATGCGAGCACTGTTCCGCGGTTTCGCTGCCATCACGCTCGTCACTACAGTGGCTGTCGCCGGCTACGTCACGTCCGTCTCCAGCCAGACCAAGCCGGGGGCGAGGAAGCTGGACCTCGCCTACCTGCTCGCCCCGCCAGAGTCGGGCGCAGTCGGGCTCAAGTTCATGGCCGAGGAGGTCACGCGGCGCTCCAACGGCTCGATCAACATGGTGTTCCACGGCGGGACGCTCCTGAACAAGGAGCTCGAGATCATGGACGCCGTCAAGTCGGGCAACGTCGCGATCGGAAGCCCCATCGGCGCCGCCTCCACCGTGTTCCCCGAGATGGGTGTCTTCCTGACGCCCTACCTCGTCCGCGACTACAAGCACGCCTACTCGATGTTCAACGGCCAGATCGGCAAGGACCTCGACGAAACCTTCCAGAAGAAGTACAAGGTCAAGATCCTGTTCTTCTTCGACTACGGCTTCCGCCACTTCTGGAACAACAAGCGGCCCATCAACAGCCCGGCCGACCTCAAGGGCCTGAAGATGCGCGTGCAGCAGGGGCGCGTCTTCGCCGACACCGTGAACGGCCTCGGCGCCAGCGCCGTCCCCATGCCGTTCGGCGAGGTCATCCCCGCCGCCCAGCAGGGGGTCATTGACGGCGCGGACCTGCCGATCGTCAACATCAACGCTCTGAAGATCTACGAGGTGTCGAAGTACGCCTCGATGACCTACCACAACTACGGGCCGACCTTGCTGGTGATGAACCTCGACATCTGGAAGAGCCTCCCCCCGGACCAGCAGAAGCTCATCATGGACGTGGGGATGGAGGCGCAGAAGAAGATCCGCGAGGCCACCGAGAGCGTGGACAACTACGCCAAGGCGAAGGAGATCCTCGAGGCCAAGGGCATGAAGGTCAACCAGGCCGACGTCGCCTCGTTCCGGAAGCTCGCTGAGGAGAAGATCTGGCCCCAGTACAAGCAGCAGTACGCCGAGTTCTGGGACAAGATCGTCAACACGAAGTAGCGCCAAAAACGAGCCAAAAACGAGGAGGATCGGCCATGGCGCGACGCGCCGCTTTCCCTGGGTTCCTGGTGCTGCTCGCCGTCCTCGTCGCCGCTGGGCCCGCGCTTGCCCAGCAGCCCAAGCAGGGCGGCGTCCTGCGCATCGCCGAGCGGGAGGCTCCGGGGCTCGACCCGCACATCTCGATCAGCTTCCTGACCCACTCGTATGTCAGCCTCACGTACAGCCAGCTCGTGCGCTTCCCCAACGGGCCGGAGCAGAAGTCCCCGACTGACTTCTCTATCATGCCGGACCTCGCCGAGAAGTGGGCTGTGTCCAAGGACGGGAAGATCTACACCTTCAGCCTCCGCAAAGGCGTGCGCTTTCACAACAAGCCCCCGGTCAACGGCCGGGAGCTCACTGCCGAGGACGTCAAGTACTCGCTCGAGCGCTTCATGGCCAAGTCCGGCTTCCGTGACCGCTTCGAACCCGTGCAGGCAATCGACGCCGTGGACCGCTACACCGTCCGGATCACCCTCAAGGAGCCGTACGCGCCGTTCCTGAATCACCTGGCCAACCCGAGCTTCTGCGCGATCCTGCCGCGCGAGGCTGAGGAAAAGTTCAAGGACTTCAACCACCCCGACGCGGTCATCGGCACAGGCCCCTTCGTGCTCAAGTCATACGAGAAGGGCGTCAAGGTGGTCTTCCAGCGGAACCCGAGCTACTTCATGAAGGGGCTCCCCTATCTCGACGGCGCCGTCATCGAGATCACGCCCGACGCCGCGGCCCGCCTCGCCGTGCTGCGCGCCGGCAAGGCCGAGCTGCCCCATATCTGGGGCTGGATCAGCCCGGAGGAATCCCGCGCGCTCAAGCAGACCAACCCCGAGATGAGCGTGACCCCGTATCAGGTGATAGGCCAGGGCTTCATCTACATGCGCACCGACCGGCCGCCGTTCAACGACGTCCGGGTCCGCCGCGCTGTCGCCCTCGCCCTCGACCGGAAGGGATGGAACGACGCGCTCCTCTTCGGCGAGGGGTGCGTCGACGCGGGCCCGGTGCCCTGCGCGCTCAAGGACTGGAAGCTCGACGCGTCGAAAATCGACCCGGCCAAGGCGAAGTACCTGGTCGGCCACGACCCCGCGGAGGCCAAGCGTCTCCTCGCTGAGGCCGGCCTCGCGAAGGGCTTCACGATGCCCATCTTCCACTGGCCGGGTTATGTCGTGCCCTGGCGGAGCTACTACGACCTGGCCGCCGAGAATCTCGGCAAGGTCGGGATCACCGTCGAGTTGAAGCCCGAGGAATACGGCAAGTACATCTCCACGACCGCGCTTGGCAAGTACGAGGGCGCGGCCATGGGCCCCTCGACGCCTTTCACCGAGGTGGACGACTTCCTGTTCGGACGCTTCTATCCCGAGTTGCCAACCAATCAGAGCCACGTCGCCGACGCCGAGCTGACCAAGATGCTGATCGCCCAGCGGCGGGAGATGGATCCGAAGAAGCGCAAGCAGATCGTGGACGACATCCAGCGCTATCTCGCCGACAAGGCGTACTACGTCTACGTCCCGCAGTGGCCACAGTACGTGGCGCACCCGCCCTACGTGAAGGGCTTCAAGCATCACGACGGCTACGGCCTCGGCATGCGGCTCCTGTACACGTGGCTGGATAAGTGAAGCGGTACATCCTCCGCAGGGTCGCCCTCGCGATCCCGACGCTCTTCCTCGTGAGCGTCATCGTGTTCGCCCTGATGCGGTTCATGCCCGGGGACGTGGCGACGCGAATGGTCGAGGGGCACGCCTACGCGCCGACCCTCCAGGCGCTCCGGCACGACCTCGGCCTCGACCGGCCGGTCCACGTCCAATACATCGAGTGGATCAAGGGCATCGCGCTCCACGGGGATTTCGGCCGGTCGTACTGGACGCGCCAGCCCATCCTCGAGGAATTCGTCCGGCGCTTTCCGGTCACGCTCGAGCTGGCGGCGCTGACCATCCTTGTCTCGGTGGTGCTGGGGGTCGCCATCGGCATCGTCTCGGCCGTGCGACAGGACACCGCGTCGGACTACGTGGGCCGCGTCCTGGCGATCCTAGCGCTCTCGGTCCCGTACTTCGGCTTAGCAGTGCTCGTCGTCGTCCTCCCCTCCATCTACTTCAAGTGGACGCCGGTCTGGACGTACGTCGCCTTCTCAGCCGATCCGCTCGCGAACCTCAAGATCATGCTGGTCCCGGCGCTCGTGTTCGGGGTGACGCGCGCGGGACCGATCATGCGGATCATGCGCTCGGCGCTCCTCGACGTGCTCCGCCAGGACTACATCCGTACCGCGTGGTCGAAGGGGCTCGGAGAGCGGACCATCGTGCTGCGCCATGCCCTCAAGAACGCGATGATCCCGGTGATCAGCCTCATCGGCCTGCAGGCGCCGCTGTACATCGGCGGCTCGGTGATCATCGAATCGATCTTCCGGCTTCCCGGGGTCGGGCTCTTCTTCTTCGAGGCCCTCACCCGGCTCGACTACCCCGTCGTCCAGTCCGTCAACCTGATCATCGCCGCGATGGTCGTCGGGCTGAATCTCCTGATCGACCTCTCGTATGCGTTCCTGGACCCGCGCATCCGCTACTAGCCGCGAGCCGGCGCTGGCCGGGGCGCGCGTCGCCGGCGGCGCCGTCGCGCTCCCGGCGCGGCGCCTGCAGGGCACGCGGCCGTGGTGGGCCGACGTCTGGATCCAGATGCTCAAGCGGAAGCCGCTCGGCACGATCGGGAGCGTCATCGTGGTCGTCATGCTCGCCGCAGCGGTGCTGGCGGAATGGATCGCGCCGTACGGCTTCGCCCAGACGAGTCTCCGCGAGCGCTTCATCTCCATGAACGGCGCGCACTGGCTCGGCACCGATGAGATCGGCCGCGATCTCCTCACGCGCCTCATCTACGGCGCGCGGATCTCCCTCTACGTGGGCTTCGGCGCCGTCGCCCTCGGCAGCGTCCTCGCGACGGCGATCGGCATGCTGTCCGCTTATTTCGGCGGCCGGCTCGATCTCCTGCTCCAGCGCGGCGTGGACGCGTGGATGGCCTTCCCGGGCCTCCTCCTGCTGATGTCCATCATGTCGATGCTGGGCCCGAGCGTCTGGAACATCACCATCGTGCTCGGCGTCGCGTTCGGCATACAAAACTCGCGGATCGTCCGAGGCGTGGCGCTCGTGGTCAAGGAGCATACGTTCGTGGAGAGCGCGCGGGCGCTCGGCGCCGGCCACCTCCGGACGACGATGACGCACATCCTGCCCAACGTGATGCCGACCCTCATCGTGGTCGCTACGACGGGCCTCTCGACGGTCATTTTGACCGAGGCGAGTCTCTCGTTCCTCGGGCTCGGCGTGCCACCGCCCTACCCGACCTGGGGCGGGATGCTGTCGCTCGCGGGTCTCGACCACATGTACCGGGCGCCGTGGCTCGCGATCTGGCCGGCCGTGGCGCTGTCGCTCGCGGTCTTCGGCTTCAATATGCTGGGGGACGCGCTTCGCGACCTGCTGGACCCGCGTCTCATGGGGGGTTTGGTACCCGCCGGCGGCCGAGGCGTATCGACAGCGCCTCGGCCGCCGTGCCTCTTACTTCCGGCGCACCCGGCTAGCCCTTCTCCGTGATGTAGATGTGCTGGAGCATGTCGACGTAGATGTTGCCGTCCACGACGAACTCGCCCTTCTTGTTCTTCTCGATGCCCTTGACCCACGGCTTGGCCGCCGCGTAGCGGACGACCCACGCGACGGGGACGTAGCCCACGTCGGTCTGCATGATCTCCTCGGCCTTGGCGTAGTGCGCCATGCGCTTGGCCGCGTCGCGGGTGTCGCGTCCGGCTTCGAGCTCCTTGTCGAAGGCTTCGTTGACCCAGGCCTGGCGCCTGCCCGTGGTCTTCTTGCCGTAGAAGGTGTCGAAGTACTCGTTGTGCGGGTCCGGGTAGTCCATGAACCAACGGATCCAGACGAACTGGAGGTCCTGTTTCCACAGGCGCTCGCGGAACACGCGCGGCTCGAGCACGTCGAGCTCCGTCTTCATGTTGAGGTTCTCGAGGAGGACGGCCTGCACGGCCTCGGCGAGCGACTTGGCGCCGAGCGCCTCGTCACGCATCGAGAGCGTGATCTTCGGCCAGTTCTTGCCGCCCTCGAAGGGCGTGCCCTTGAGCATGTCAATGGCGGCCTTCTTGTCGAAGCGCTGGATGGCCTTGATCGCCGGAGTGTCGACGGCGCCGGGGAAGCCGGGCGGGATCATGGACCACGCCGGCACCGCCAGCCCCTGCGCAACCTTGACGACGTTGTCGCGGTCGATGGCGTGGGCCACGGCGCGACGCACCTTGAGGTTGTCGAAGGGCGGCTTCGTCACCTGCGGCACGAGATACCAGGTGCCGGGGAACGGGTAGCGGAACACGTCTTTGGACGCGCGGGGATCCGACTGAAGGCGCCTGAGGTCGCCCGCCTGGAGCAGCGTCAGGTCGAGCTCGTTGCCCTCATAGGGCAGCGCGCCCGAGGCGACCGGGATAATGGGCACGACCACACGGGTCAGGTGGACGTCCTTGGCGCCGAAGAAGTACGGGTTCTTGCGCATGACCATCTGCTTGTTGTGCTCCCAGGACTCGAGCACGAAGGGGCCGTTGCAGACGATGTTGGCGGCCTCCGTCCATTTGTCGCCGTGCTTTTCTACGGCACGCTGGTACGCCGGCAGCGCGGCAAGATAGGCCGCGAGGACCGGGAAGTAGCCGCGGGGTCCCTCAAGGGTGACTTCGAGCGTCCAGTCATCCTTGGCGCGGACCCCGACCTGGCTCGGGTCGGTGATCTGCTTCTTGTTGAACGCCTCGCCGTTCTTGATGTCGTAGAGGTACGCGGCGTAGGGCGCCTTGCTCTCGGGATTGAGCTGGCGCTTCCACGAGTACTCGAAGTCGCGCGCCGAGACGGGCGCGTTGTCCGACCAGCGCGAGTCCTTCCTGATCGTGAAGGTCCAGACCGAGCCGTCCTTGTTGCCCTCGACCTTGGTCGCCAAGTACGGTACCGCGAGAAAGTCCGCGTTGAAGACCATCAGGCCCGCGAAGAGCGCGGGTAGGCCCCCGCAGTAGAGGTCCTTGTTGTAGTCGTGGCTGGCGGGATCGTTCGCATAGTAGCCGCCTCCGCCGTAGCGGAAGACCTGCTCCTTCGCGAGCTTGTCGCCGGGCGCGGGCTTGGAGGGCTTGGCCGCCTCGGCCGTGGTGGCGAAACCGAGGCCGCCGAACGCGGCCATGGCGCCGACCGCCTTCAGGAAGTCGCGCCGGCCGAGGCCAATGGCCTGGAGGCGCTGCTCGAAGAGTGCCAATTGCTGGTCCGGAATGCGCATGGTGGAACCTCCCTTACTTCATCTTCGGGTCGAGGGCGTCACGGACGCCGTCGCCGAAGAAGGTGAAGGACAGCATCGTGACCGCGATGGCGATAGACGGAAAGACGCACAGGTACCAGTAAGAGCGGAGGAACTGCTGGTTCTCGCCGACCATCTGCCCCCAGGACGGCGTCGGCGGGTTGATGCCCACGCCGATGAAGGACAGCGCGGCTTCGGTGAAGATGGCCTCGGGGATGCCGAAGGTGACCGACACCACGATGGGCGTGAGCGCGCTCGGGAGGATGTGGCGCACCAGGACTCGCCAGCCGCGGGCCCCGAGGGCGCGGGCGCCCTCGACGAACTCCTTCTCCTTGAGCGCCAGCACCTGGGCGCGGGTTTGACGGGCAATTCCGACCCAGCCCGTCAGCCCCAGCGCGATGAAGATGTTCATGAGCCCCGCGCCCAGCATGGACATGACGAGAATCACGAAGAGGAGGCGCGGGAACGCGTACATCACGTCGATGAAGCGCGTCATCAGGATATCGGTCCGCCCGCCGACATAGCCCGCAATCGCGCCGAGCGGCACGCCGAGCAGCACGACGATCACCTGCGATCCCAGCCCGATGAGCATGGACACGCGCGCGCCGTAGATCATCCGCGAGAGCACGTCGCGGCCCAGCTGGTCCGTGCCCAACGGGAACTCGCGCGAGGGGAACTCGTAGATATTCCCGAAGTTGGCCTTCGTGTACGACTGGGGCGCCAGGACGTTCGCGAAGATCGCTACGAGGCAGAGCAGCACGACGGTGACGCCACCCGCGACGGCGAGTTTGTTGCGGAGGAGTCGTCGCCAGGCGTCCCGCCAGAGACCCGACGTCGCCGCGGACGGCGCGGCCGCCAGGAGGTCCGCAACGTCGAGGCTAGTACCTGATGCGGGGGTCGATGAAGCCATAGAGGAGGTCCACCGCGAGATTCATGAGGGTCAGGAATCCCCCGTAGAGCAGGATCACGGCCATGATCATCGGGTAGTCGCGGCCGGTCATGGAGAGCACGAAGAAGCGCCCCATGCCTGGGACGCGGAAGATGGACTCGACGAAGAAGGAGCCGGTGCCGATCGCAGCGAAGAGCGGGCCGAGGAGCGTCACCACCGGGATGCAGGCGTTCTTGAGCACGTGCTTGAGGATGACCGGGGCCTCGGCCAACCCCTTGGCGCGGGCCGTCCGGATGTAGTCGGAGCGGATGACCTCGACCATGCTCGAGCGCGTGAAGCGCGCGATGATGCCCATCGGGCCGAGCGCGAGCGTCACGGTGGGCAGAACCCAGTCCTTGGGTTCGTTCCAGCCGCCGGTTGGGAAGATCGGCAGTACGAAGGAGAACAGCACGATGAGAAAGACAGCCAGAACGAAGTTAGGCACGCTGACACCCAGGGTCGCCACCGTGACTGAGACATAGTCCCACGAGCGGTTCTGGTACACGGCGGCCAGCACGCCGAGCGTCACCCCGCCCGTGACGGCCAGCACCAGCGCCATGCTGCCGAGGAGCAGCGACACCGGAAAGGCGTCGATCAGGATCTCGCTCACCGTCCGCGTCTTGTAGACGAAGGACTGGCCGAAATCGCCCCGCAGCGCCTTGCCGACGAAGATGCCGAACTGCTCCCAGAGCGGCTTGTCGAGCCCGTAGGCCTCGGCGAGGTTCTTCTGCGCCTCGGGCGAGAGCGGGTTGGCGCCCTCGGCGACAGGGTCCAGCGGGCTGCCCGGCGTGGCGTGCATCACGAGGAACGTGACGAGCGCCATCGCGAGGAGGGTCGGGATCAGCCAGAGAAGCCGCTGGAGCGTGTAGTTGAGCACCGGGCCTCCCTGATCACCTGCGGGCCGGACGCGCCCAAGGGTTCATGGGGTGCGGTCACTATCGGCAAAGCCCTCGGGTAAGTCAAGCGGGAAGTGGTATCTTCAAACGCATGGCGACGGTGGCGCTCACCCTCCTGCCCGCCGGGCTCACCCTCCAAGCCAAATCCGGCGCGACCATACTCGCGTCAGCCCACGCCGCCGGGGTTGACATCGAAGCGACCTGCGGCGGGCGCGGCCGCTGTACTTCATGCCGCGTCAAGTTCGTTTCGGGCATCGTCCCGCCGCCTACCATCATGGACGAGGTGCAGCTGGGAGACGCGCTCGTCCGCGAGGGCTACCGCCTCTCCTGCCAGTGCCGGGTAAGCGATCCGATCACGGTGCGGGTCTCTCCGCCGGTGGACGACCAGAGCTTCCAGATCCTGGGCGGCGAGCGCCCTGCGGGCGCCCCGATGCCGGTCACGATCGACGCGGGCGTGACCAAGCGGCTGGTGCGCGTCACGCTGCCCACTGAGGAGCACCACCAGACGTCCGACCTCGAGGCCGTTCTCGCCGCCGTCGGCCGGACACCCGATGACTGCTCTCCGGAGGTCCTGAAGACGCTTCCGCAGGCGCTCCGCGAGCACGAGGGCGAGGTGACCGTCGCCTCCTTCGGCCGCCGCATCCTGTCCGTCGAGCCCGGCGACACGCATCTCCTGACCTTCGGCCTCGCCATCGACGTCGGCACCACGAGCGTGGTGACGACGCTGATGGAGCTCGCCTCGGGCGAGCAGCTCGCGTCGGTGTCGAGTCTCAACCCGCAGGCCATCTTCGGCGGAGACCTCATGTCGCGCATCGCCTTCGCACAGTTCGACCCGGGCAAGCTCCGCAAGCTCCAGACGCGCATCATCGGGCTCCTCAACCAGCACATCGAGCAGGTGTGCCGCGACTCCGGCGTGCTCGCGAAGTGGATATACAAGGTCGTCGTCGTCGGCAACACCTGCATGCACCACGTCCTCCTGGGGATAGACCCCTCGTACGTGGGGCTCGCTCCCTACGCCCCCGTCATGCGCCATCCGCTGACGCTCGCCGCGCGCGAGCTCTTCCTCAAGGTCAACCCGGAGGCGCGCGTCTGCCTCCTGCCCATCGTCGCGGGCTTCGTCGGCGCCGACGCCGTCGCCGTGGCGCTCGCCACGCGCATGGACGACTCGCCCGAGATCAGGATCGCGGTGGACATCGGCACCAACGGCGAGGTCCTGCTTGGATCGCGCGAGCACCTCTGGGCCTGCTCGGCGCCGGCGGGCCCCGCGCTCGAGGGCGCGCAGATCCGCCACGGCATGCGCGCGGCGCTGGGCGCCATCGACCGGGTCACGCTCGAGGGCGGCGACCTGAAGCTCCACACAATCGGCGAGGCCGCGGCGCAGGGCATCTGCGGCTCCGGCCTCATCGACGCCATCGCCGTCCTGCTGGACGCGGGCGTCATCGACTGGACGGGGCTCATCGATCTCGAGCATCTGGACCGCCTGCCCGCGCCGCTGCGCGCGCGCGTGATCAAGCGAGGCGACGAGCGGGCCGTGATCCTCGCCCGCCCGGGCGAGAGCGGAGCCACCCAGGAGATCGTCCTGACCCAGGACGACGTCCGCCAGGTGCAGCTCTGCAAGGGCGCCATCGCCTCGGGCGCGGCCATGCTCCAGAAGATCGCCGGCGTGCCCGACGACAAGGTCGCCGAGCTCATGCTGGCGGGCGGCTTCGGCAACTACCTCTCGATACGGAGCGCACTCAGGATCGGCCTCATCCCCGCCCTGCCCGAGTCGCGCATCCGCTACGTCGGCAATGCGGCCGTCTTGGGGGCACAGCTGGCGCTGCTCTCGGAGGCCGAGCGCGGCCGCGCCGAACAGATCGCCCGCAGCATCGAGCACATCTCCCTCGCTGCCCACCCGGACTTCCAGGACGTCTTCGTGGACTGCATGAACTTCCCCCGCAGCTGAGGCAAGGAGACCATGACCAAGCGCGAGAGGATCCTGGCGGCGATCAAGCGCGAGCCGACCGACCGGCCGCCGTATGCGTTCTGGCGCCACTTCCCCAACGTGGACCGCTCGCCGGCGGCGCTGGCCCAGACCACGCTCCGCTTCCACGAGCGCTACGGCTCGGACTTCCTCAAGGTCACGCCCGCCGGCGGCTATGCGGTCGAGGACTGGGGCTGCGTCGAGAGCGAGGAGCTGGCGCCGGACGGCCACCGCCCCTGCCTGCGCCATGCGGTGAACGCTCCCGAGGACTGGAAGAAGATCCGCCCCGTCGCCATGGAGTCCACGGGCTGGGCGTCCCACATCGAGTCCGTCATCCGCTGCGTGGTGGACCGCCGCGCGGACTGCTCGGTCGTCCCGACGGTGTTCAGCCCGCTGTCGCTGGCGCGCAAGCTCTCGGGCGACCGGCTCGACTACGACCTCAAGGAGAACACGCGCCTCGTCGAGGACGCGCTCGTCGCCATCACTGAGACGATCCTCGCCTTCATGGAGGCGTGTTTCCGGGAGGGCGCGGAAGGAATCTTCTACTCCATCCAGGCCGCGAGCCACGCCTTCCACACGGAAGAAGAGTACGCGCGCTTCGGCGAACCCTACGACCGCCGCATCCTCGAGGCCGTGCGCGAGCACTCGCGCCTCACCGTGCTCCACTGCCACGGCGAGCGGCTGATGTTCGACCGCTTGGCAGCGCTTCCGGCCGACGTGTGGAACTGGGACGACCGCCGCGCCGGGCCCACGCTCGCCGAGGGCAAGGCCCTGGTGCCGGGCGCGGTCCAGGGCGGGCTCAATCAGTGGAGCACGCTCAAGGACGGCACGGGCCCGGACGCCAAGGCCGAGGCGCAGGACGCGCTCGGCCAGACGGCCGGCATTGGCATCATCCTCGGCGCGGGCTGCGTCCTCTTGACCCAGCACTCGGACGCCAGCATGATCGAACTCGTGCAGTCCCTCGGGGGCAGCGTCAAGCTCATGGGGATCAAGCCTCAATAAGATGGCCTGGCGCGGCGCCGTCTCGGGACTTCTGCTGTCGGCGGTCCTCGTGGCCCCTCCGGCTTCAAGTCAGACCTCCGCCGGAACGGACGAGGTCGTCATCCTCTCGACCTACCGCTCGTACAACGGCGCCAACAACCGGCCGCGGCTCAGGCGCCATGCCGGTGTGGACTTCGGCGGCCAGCTGGGCGCGCCGGTCCTCGCCGCCGCCGACGGCGTCGTGAGCCGGGTCCTCAATTGGCCTCCCGGTTGCGGCAACGGTGTGGTCATCGAGCACCCGGGCTTCAAGCGCTGGACGGCCTACTGCCACATGCAGGGCCTCACGGTGGTCCAGGGCCAGCGGGTGAGCCGCGGCGAGCAGATCGGCCTGGTCGGCATGAGCGGCAACGCCGTGAACATCCCGCACGTGCACTTGGAGCTCTGCACGTCCGCCTGCGCCTCCCACGCCGACGGCGACCTCTCGGGCACCGCGGATCCTCTCGCGAGCGCCGACGGCTGCTTTGCTCCCGACAAGGCCTATCCACGCGACCATCTCGTCCTCACCTTTCCTGTCACGTGCCTCTTCTGGATCCGCGGGCAGTAGCGCATGGACCGTATCCTCGAGCCCGAGCTGATGACCGACGAGGCCCAGGCCGTCGCCTACGCGAGGGCCGACTTCGTCCAGGTCAACCAGGGCTTCGTGGATCGCTTCCGCGCGTGCTTCCCCAAGACCGTCGGCGGCGCCATGGTCGATCTCGGCTGCGGCCCGGGCGACATTCCCGTGCGCTTCGCCCGGGCCCTGCCCGACTTCACCATCACCGCGGTAGACGGCTCGGAGCCGATGATCGCGCTCGCGCGGCAGGCGGTGAAGGCGGCCGGCGTGGAGGCCCGCGTGCACCCGCGCTGCGCCCGGCTGCCCATGCTGCCGCTGCCGCTCCAGAGCTTCGACGCCGTCGTGTCGAACAGCCTCGTCCACCACATGCCCGACCCGTATCTCTTCTGGAACGAGCTCGTGCGGCTCGGCAAGCCGGGTGCGGCCGTGCTGATCATGGATCTTTTCCGCCCAGAGTCTCCCGGGCGGGCTCACGAGATCGTCGAGCAGTATTCCGGCACCGAAGCGCCGGTGCTCAAGGAGGACTTCTTCAACTCGCTCTGCGCGGCCTTCACGCTGCGCGAGATCCGCTACCAGGTCCGCTCGCGCGGCCTGGGAGGGCTCGTGTGCGAGCTCGCCAGCGACCGTCACTGGATCGTCTGGGGCCACCTTCCCAAGGGCGTACAGAAAGGACCACCGCCATGAGAGGTGCTATCGCAAGGAAGAGCACGGTGGAGGTCCTGGTGCTCGAAGGCCGGTGGCAGGTCGGGCCCCTGGTCTACGGCCCCGAGCGCGCGCTCACCGACGTCCGGATACTCGTGATCTCCCACGGGCCGCTAACTCCGGAACCGTAACTCCACCCCTCACCCTACCCTCTCCCCATGAGGGGAGAGGGACCCAGTGTGTGAACGTCGCCCCCGGAGAGGAAAAGGGATCCCTTGTGTTTCCCTCTCCCCCAAGGGGGAGAGGGTCGCAGTTCGAGCCGAGACGCTCGCTTCGAGCGGTGAGGCGAGGGCTGAGAGGGTGAGGGGGGATTATTTGGCGACGTTGAAGCGGAAGTGGCAGATCTCGCCGTCCTGGACGACGTAGTCCTTGCCCTCGAGGCGGAACTGCCCCTTCTCGCGCACCGCGGCCATGGAGCCCTCGGCGGCGACCAGCTCGTCGTAGCCCACGACCTCGGCGCGGATAAAACCGCGCGCGATGTCCGAGTGGATGGCGCCCGCGGCGTCCTGGCCGCGTGTCCCGCGCGGGACGGACCATGCTCGCACCTCGTCCTCGCCCACGGTGAAGAAGGAGATCAGTCCGAGGAGCGCATAGCAGTCGCGAAGCACCCGCCTGATCGCTGGCTCGCTCAGCCCGAGGTCCGCGAGAAAGGCCGCCTGCTCCTCCCCCGCCAGTTGCGCCACTTCGGCCTCGATGACGGCGGAGACCCAGCCGACGCCAGTGCCCGGGCGCCGGGCGATCTCTCCGAGCCCGAAGCTCTCGACGAGAGTCTTGCCGCGGTCGATCTCTTTCTCCGAAAGATTCAGGCAGTGGAGGATGGGCTTCTGCGAGAGGAACGTGAAGCCGCGGATCGCACGGGCGTCGTCGTCCGACAACTCAGCCGCACGGACCGGCGTCTCGGACTCGAGCGCGGGCTTGAGGCGCAGCAGGACCGCCTGCTCCTTGACGTCGGCGTCCGTGCGCTTCTTCTTGATGGAGGCCTCGAGCCGCTCCAGCCGGCGCTCCACCACCTCGAGGTCGGCCAGGATCAGCTCGGTCTCGAGATCCGCGATGTCGCCCTTGGGGTTGGGCGCCGCGCCGGCCGCGTCGGGAAAGGCCCGCACGACGTGCAACAGCGCGTCCGCGTTCCTGAACTCCTTGGCGTCCAATCCCTCGCGGTCGCCCTTGGTGATCCCGGCGAGGTCTACCACTTCGAACGACGCGAAGGTCGTCTTCTTCGGCTTGAAGAGCGCGGTCAGCGTGTCCACCCGCGGGTCGGGCACGCGCGCCACGCCCGCGTGCATCTCCGCGCGCGAGCCCCCGAACGACGAGGTCGCCAGCGACGCACCGGTCAGCAGGTTGAACAGCGAGGTCTTTCCGCTCTTGGGAAGCCCGACGAGGCCGATCTTCATTGAGGCTCATGCTACCATAGCCCGTCCCGTGCTCGAGCATCGCTCCCTCGACCCCAAAGGCGCCGCGCTGGCGCTGCTGCTCGCCGCCCTCTGGGGCGCCAATCCCGTTGCCATCAAGCTCGGCCTCTCCGACGTCGCGCCGCTCCAGATGGCGCTCCTGCGCTTCGTGGTCAGCGCCGTTGCGATCTCCGCCTACGCTCTGGCGAGCGGTCGTCCCGACGTCTTCGTGATCCGCCCCGGCGAGGCCAAACCGATCTGGTCGCTCGGCCTCCTCTTCGTGCTCCAGATCGCGCTCATGAACGTCGGCCTCGAGCGCACCACGGCGGCCCACGGCGTGATCGTGCTCAACTCCTACGCCATCCACACCGTGGTCTTCGCCCACTTCATGATTCCCGGCGACCGGCTGACCCCGCGCAAGCTCGCCGGAGTGCTCGTGGCCTACAGCGGCGTCATCATCCTCTTCGGGCGCAGCTTCACGACGTCGAGCAGCACGCTTCTGGGCGACCTCATCGTCGCGCTCTCCGCGCTGCTGCTGGGCGAGCGCATCGTCTACATCGCCAAGACGGTCCAGCGCGTCGATCCGGTGCGCCTCATGCTCTACCAGTCCGTCATCGGCAGTGTGGGCTTCTTTCTGATCAGCCTCGCCGCGGAGTCCGGACGGCCCACCCGCTGGACGACAACGCTCATCGTGTCGATCTTCTTCCAGGGTGTCATCATCGGCGGCTTCAACTTCGTCATGAACGCGCGGCTCTTGCAGATCTACCGGCCGAGCGCGCTCGCCACCGTGGCCCTGACCACGCCGATTTGGGGCGTGCTGATCGCCGCCGCGATCGGGGGGGAGGCGCTGGCGCCGGAGCTCGTCCTCTCCACACTGCTCGTGGTGGTCGGCATCGCGCTGACCATGCGCCGGTGAGGTATCATCGGCCAATGCGCCGAAGCGTGGGGCCAATGCGCCGAAGCGTGGGGCCAATGCGCAGACGCGTGGGGTCAATGCGCCGAATCGTGGGGCTCATGCGCCGCGCCCCGGCCCTCGCGCTCCTCGCCCTGGCCGCCGCCCTTGCCGCGGCGCCGGCGCTCCGCGCCCAGCAGCCGAGCCCGGCGCAGGCCGCGCTCGATGCCGTCGCCGCCCCGCTCTACCAGCAGTTGGCAGCGCTCAAGGGCATCGCCTCCCCCGGCCCGCCGCCGCCGGTCCTCCTCCGCTCGCGGGCGGAGAACCGCCGCTTCATCGAGCAGGAGATCGCCCGCCGCTACTCGCCCGCCCTGCTCGAGGCCGAGCGCAAGAGCATGGTCGCCTGGGGAATGATCCCGCCCGACTACGACCTCCGCCGTCTCTTCCTGGATCTCCTCGAAGAGCAGGTCTCCGCGTACTACGACCCGCGCGGCAAGGTCATGGTCGTCGGCGACTGGCTCCCGCCCGAGCAGCAGCGCGCGGCGCTCATGCACGAGCTGGTCCACGCGCTCCAGGACCGCGAGCTGCCGCTCGACAACTTCATCGCGCCCGACCCCGGCCACGGCGACCGGCTGCTCGCCCGCCAGGCGCTCATCGAAGGCGAGGCCGTGGCGCTCAGCTTCGACCTGATGCTGAAGCCCCAGGGCATGGACATCAGCGGGCTGTCCGATCTCTCCATGGCGCAGGGCCTGATCGTCTCGAGCGCCGGCGGGCCCGTCGTCAGCAAGGCGCCCAAGTTCCTGCGCGACCTCCTGCTCTTCCCCTACGTCGAGGGCCTCGGTTTCGTCTACCAGTTCAGGAAGCGCCATCCGTGGTCGGACACGAGCGCCGTCTACCGCGATCCGCCGCGCTCGACGACCCAGATCCTGCACCCGGAGAAATACCTCGACGCACGCGAGCATCCGCTCCCCGTCGTGATCCCGGACCTCTCGCGCCTCCTGCCCGGCGGCCGCCTCGTGGCGGACGACGACCTCGGCGAATTCGCCCTCAGCGCCGTGCTGGCGCTCCACCTGGGCGAGGTCGATGGGCGGCGCGCGGCGGCCGGCTGGCGCGGCGACCGCTACCGCATCTGGGAGGACGACGGGGGGCGCTTCGTGATCGCCTACCGCGTGGTCACGGCGGACGCCCAGATCGCGGCAGCGCTGGCGACCAATCTCCAGGCCTCGGTCGAGAAGCGACACCCCGAGCTCGCCGGGAAGGCCGCGGTCCGGGGGGGCGGGCTCGTGACCTGGGTTGACGGCGGACGGGTCTTCGCGGTGGAAGGCCGCGGGACGAGCGTCGTTCTGCTGGAGCAGGTGCCGGCGCAGGTTTTCGACCGCGCCCGGGACGCCGTCTGGCGCGCGCGGCCCGTGGGCGCGTCGCGGTAGAATAGGCGCATGCCGAGCCGGCCCGGGAAGCAGCTCGAGGTCGTCCCGAACCCGCATCCCGACCGCGACTACGAGGTCGCGCTCGAGATCCCCGAGTTCACCTGCCTCTGCCCCAAGACGGGCCAGCCGGACTTCGCCACCATCAGGATCACGTACGTCCCCGACCGGAACCTCGTCGAGCTCAAAAGCATCAAGCTCTACATCTGGTCATACCGAGACGAGGGAGCCTTCCACGAGGACGTGACCAACCGAATCCTGAACGACTTCGTGGCGGCGGCCGGGCCGCGCTGGATCGAGGTGGTCGGCGACTTCAGCGTGCGCGGCGGCATCAAGACCGTCGTGCGCGCCACCCACGGCAAGCGCCCCGAGATCTGAGCGGGCGCGGGGCTCCCCGTGAGCACCGTGACCCAGTGAGCACCGTCCCCCAGTGAGTACTGTTCCTATGAAGACCATCCGCCGCCCGCTCCTCACGGCGCGGTGGTCGAACCTCGCGATCCTGACGTACGAGGTGCCGCCGGCGCTGCTCGACCCTCACCTGCCTGCGGGGCTCGAGCTCGACAAGCGCGGCGGGTCGGCGTTCGCGAGCCTGGTCGCCTTCGATTTCCAGGACACTCGAGTGTGGGGCGTCGCGTGGCCCGGCCTGCGCAGGTTCCCCGAGATCAATCTTCGCTTCTACGTCAGGCAGGGTAATCGCCGCGGCGTCGTCTTCATCCGCGAGTTCGTGCCTCAGCCCCTTGTCTCATGGCTTGCGCGCGCGATCTACAACGAGCCCTACCTGGTCGCGCCGATCGAGAGCGGCGTCGCGGAAGAGGCGTCGGCGATCGTGACCATACGCCGCCTGCGCTGGCGCGGGCGCTCCCACGCCATCGAGGTCACCGGGAACAAGCCCGCTGTCCGGCCGGGAGAGGACAGCGAGGAGCACTTCTTCAAAGAGCACCAGTGGGGATTCGGGCGCGACAGGCGGGGCCGGACACTGGTCTACGAGGTCAGGCATCCGCTCTGGGACGTCTACCCGGTGCGCTCGTGGAGCCTCGACTTCGACTGGGCGGCGCTCTACGGCCCGAGCTGGGGCTTCCTGTCAGCCGAAAAGCCGGCGTCCGTCGTGTTGGCGGCGGGGTCGCCCGTGTCCGTCTACCCGCGCGGGCTCCTCTAGTTCTTCTTCTCCGGCTCGCCGGTCTTCTCGATCGTGACGGTGTCCCCGACCAAGATGAAGACGACCCGGCCGTCCTTGGCCTTGTAGGTCCACTTCTCGACGGGGCCGAGCTTGCCGATATCGTCGGGCTTGCCGAGCGCCTTCTCGAGATCGGCGCGTGTCTTCACGTCTCTTGCCTTGGTGACGAGGTCCGTTTTGCTCGGCGGTCCACAGCCCACGAGCACGAAGGCGAGCGCGACGCAGGTGACGAGGCTCCAGATCCGTCCAGTCATGGTGGCACCTCCACGGTTAGGCTAGGCCGCCAAAGACAATAGCACGACCCCGGCGAGCATGACGGCCGCGCCGGGGGCGATCTCGCGAACCTTCTGCTTCTCGTGGAAGAGCAGGACCCCGATACCCAGGGCGAAGAGGATTTCGACCTGCTTGACCGCCTCGACGTAGGACGACAGCGTCATCAGGTACGCGTGCCCCTGGCTGACCGTGGTCAGCGCCGCGAACAGGCCGAAGGAGACGAAGGCCATCCAGTGGCGGGGAACGGCGGCGAAGTATCTCCGGGAAGTCACGAGGACAATGGGCGTGACGAGGAGGCTCGCCGCGAGGTAGCCGCCCAGCGTGCCCATGTAGGGGTCCGAGAGCTGCATCGCCCACTTGATGGTGACGACTGACGGCGCGAAGAAGAGCGCGGCCAGGAGCGTGTAGCGCAGCCCGCGGTCGGTGAAGAGCACGGCCAGCGGCGCCCACCACGAGATGTGCGCCCGTTGGACGTTCAGGAGGTAGACGCCGCTCATGCTGATCAGGATGCCCGCGATGCCGAGGAGACTCGGCGTCTCCTTGAGCGTCACGTAGCCCAGGACGACCAGGACCAGGAGGCTCACCTTCCACAGCGCCGTCACCATCGAGATGGGCGAAAGCTTGAGCGCCTTCGACAGCGCCATCGTCGAGATGATCTGGCAGACCGCGAAGAGGAGGCAGGCCCAGGCGAAGCCGGGCTTGATCACCGGGGCGCCGTGCCAGAGGACGAAGAGCGCGGGGAACGGCAGGAGGAAGGTGAAGCGCCCCCACACCGCCATGTACTCGTCCAGCTCGTGGCCCAGGCGCTTCATCACCGTGTTCCGCAGCACCTGGCAGAGCGCGGCGGTGAGCGCCAGGGCTTCCCACATGCGGCCGAGTCTACACGAGCACCCCCGGATACTTGGC